>NZ_JABXWD010000003.1 GCF_019173545.1 Candidatus Magnetobacterium casense
TGGCCGGTTCGTGGGACATCGTATATTCGGTCTACAGGGCAGACAGCATGCTACAACGCAAGCGGCACAACCATAGCGTGTACTGGTACAGGAGACATTTGTCAAGAGGCAAATCGCATTTGACCGTAATTTGACAATGTCACATTTAAGCAAACATCAGGGATTGTCTGAACCAGGATTACACAGATTAAAGGATTTACAGGAAAAGAATATTGCCTTCTTTAGCATAAATCCTGATAATCTCTTAATCCATTAAAATCGTGGTTCAGACATCTGTTAATTGCAGAATTTGTAATGTGACATTGTCAAGGTAAGAGAAAAGAAAGAGAAAGGGGCGGCTCCGCCCCCCTTTAGAACCCCCTGCAAGGGGGCCAGCCCCCTTGACCCCATAAAAGGCTCAACCTTAATTCATTCTTTGAGTCTTCTGCGGAGGGTGCGCAGACCGATTTTGAGGAGTCTGGCTGCCTTTGAGCGGTTGCCGCCGACGGCCTTGAGGGTCTCTGCGATAACGATCTCCTCGACCTGTCGCATGGGGGTGCCCAGGGGGATAAAGATGCCTGAAGCGGTCTTGTCATGGAAGACGGGACGCTCTTTTTCCTCGATGTGCGGCAGCACGTGCTGGGGCAGGATCAGTTTGACATCCGGTGGCAGGAGGATGGCAACACGCGTCATGACATTTCGTAGTTCACGGACATTGCCCTTCCAGGACAGACGCTCGATGAGGTCAATGGTGGCAGCGGACAGGGCAGGATAGGGCGGGGCAAGGTTCATTTCGGTAAATGCCCTGGCAAGGAAAAAGAATGCCAGATAGGCAATGTCTTCGGGGCGCTGACTCAATGGTGGCAGGTGTATGCGCAGGATGTTCAGGCGATAGTACAGGTCATCCCGAAAGACCCCCTCTTCAACGGCCTTTTCAAGCTCCCTGCGGGTTGCCGCAATGATGCGCACGTTAAAGGACACGGGGACGTCCCCCCCGACCCTGTAAAAGCAATTGTCCTCCAGCACCCTCAGCAGCCGCACCTGCAACACCAGAGGCATATCCCCGATCTCATCGAGCAAGAGGGTGCCGCCATCGGCCTCCTCAAACTTCCCCCTGCGCATGCGAAGCGCCCCGGTAAAGGCGCCCTTTTCGTGCCCAAAAAGCTCGTCCTCGATAAGTCCCTCGGGGATTGCCCCACAGTTGACGGCCACAAACGGACCATCCGCCCGCTTGCTCAGGACATGCACGGCACGGGCAACCATCTCCTTACCGGTTCCCGTTTGCCCGGAGATAAGTATCGTCTGATTTGAGGCCGCCATTGCGGGCAGATTCTCAAGCGCCCGATACATGGCCGGTGAGCGAAACCGAAAATAGGGGCGAAGTCTGCTCACGATGGGGTCTACGAGGGTTAGGGCGGTGCTCTTGCCCGGGCTCCTGCCAAGACGCATCTCCACCATCCGGACAAATCGCTCGGGGGCTATATCGCTGTCGAGGTAGTCTTCAACACCGGCGCTGAACACCTCAATGGGTGTCTCCAGGTGATGCCCGCCCATATAGTAGAAAATGCCCGCCGGATTGGTGTTTTTAAAACCCTCCACAAGCGCCCTCCAGTTGGCATGTCCCTGGTGCGCAATGGCAAGGACTACGTCTACGTGTATTGCGGAGACTATACCCAGCGCCTCTTGCACGTTGCAGACCCTGTAGGTCATCCCCCCTGACTGCATAAAATGCCTCTCTATGGCTGCCAGGGAGGCAGGGGCATCATCAACAATGAGCAACGTTATCCCCTCTAAGTCAGGTGCATCTTCTTTAGCGTTCATTGCATCTGCGGATATTCTCTGACGGGTTGGTTCGGAGGACCATGGTGATGGCATCCTCTGTGGGGTCTGCATAGTATCCGTTTCGCACGGAGAGGCGTTTAAATCCAAAGCATTCGTATAATCTCAGGGCAGGTTCGTTTGATCTTCTCACCTCAAGCAGAACCCTTTCGCAGGACAGACCGTGCAATACCTCCAGGGTGTTACCAATTAGCAAGGCGCCCACGTTTTGGCGTCTGAACTTATCATGCACGGCCAGCTTTAAGATATATGCCTCGCCAAACAACGCCTGTGTACATACATAGCCGATAACTTTATCCGCACGGGAGGCAACAAGGCAGATGGCAATGCCACTGTCCAGTTCATACACAAACGACCTCCGGCTCCACGGACTGCTAAATCCCCGCTCTTCTATGCGGAGGACTGCCGCCAGGTCATCCGTTGTCATCCTGCGGATTGTTACATCCATAGCGTTCCTCTGCCTGTGATTTTTTGAGGTAAATGGGGCTTAATTGGTCGATACGACAGACATCCCCGGTCTTTAACCTCTCCAGAGCCAGCAATCCAACGTTTATGGGTGCGACGTAGGCACGGGACAGGATGGCGTTGTCACCCAGGTGACTGCGTATGACATCCCGACAGGAGACAATTGCCCCACCGGTAAAGACGATCTTTCCGGGGGGGAGGCTACCGAAGAGTTCGTTTATACCATAGATATCCGTATCGAGGAGTGTGCAAAGGCGGTCGTTGTCCCACTGAAACACGGTTGCATAGACCTCGCTCTTTCGGGCATCAAGGATGGCACACACGGGATAGGCACAGTAGAGGTGATTGTACGACAGCGCCTCAAAGGTGGGTATCGCCACAACAGGCTTACCGGTTGCAAAGGCAAGCCCCTTTATTGTGCTCATGCCAACCCGCAGCCCTGTAAACGACCCCGGCCCCACGGTCAGCGCAAATGCGTCAATATCACTGACATGCCATCCTGCGGAGCCTAAAAGGAAGTCGATAGAGGGCATAAGTCGCTCCGAAAAGGTCTGTTTCTTACCATGCAGACTGATTACAACCTCACCCGCAAGCCCCCTCTCCGAGTCAACGAGTGCGGCACCCCCCACCTCAGCCGATGTATCGAGCGATAGAATTTTCATAAAGAAAAAAGGCAGGGTTCTGCTAAGTAAGTGAGCATAAGTAGCTATGACAAACAGGAAGGGGTCAAGGGGTCAGCGCCCCCCGGCATAAAAGGGGGCTGGCCCCCTTGCGGGGTGGGGCGGAGGGAGGGGCGGAGGGGGTGAGGCACGATTTTCTCGCAGCGGGGGGCGAGCCGCCCCTGGCTCAATTGTCGCACCCGCCTCTGCCACAAACCGCCTTCCTTATTTCTTAGGGGTGAACTATTGTTATGCATGTTTCTGCTCTCCTGTTTAGCTTGGACTAAGCAGGGCAGGTGGTTGTTGGTCGGGAGTCTTATTTATGTAAAATTGCTGTATAATGCTAAGTATGTTGCTGACAAGCCAGTAGAGGACCAGACCGGAGGGGAAGCTCAGAAACATGAATGTAAAGACAACAGGCATAAACATCATTATTTTGTTTTGCAAGGGGTCCATAGTTGTGGGGGTCATCTTCTGCTGTATAAGCATTGTAATACCCATGATGATGGGCAGGATGTAGTAAGGGTCTTTGGAGGAGAGGTCATGCACCCAGAACATAAACGGTGCCCCTCTTAGCTCAATTGCCACCAACAGCACCTTGTATAGGGCAAAGAACACCGGTATCTGGATCAGGATTGGCAGACAGCCTCCCATTGGGTTGACCTTGTGTTTTTTGTAGAGTTCCATTATTTCTCGTTGCATTTTTTGGGGGTCTTTTTTGTTTCGTTCCCGGAGGTCGTTCATAAGGGGCTGAATTTTTTGCAGTTTTTTCATAGACCTCTGCCCCTTGCTTATCAGCGGTAGAAAGGGGATTCGTATGAGCAGGGTCAGCAGGATGATAGACCAGCCGTAGTTGCCGACAAAGCCGTCAATATACAAGAGCGCCCAGAACAGCGGCCTCGCTATGAACGAAAAGAAACCGAAGTCCACCACGTGCTCAAGGGATACGTTGAGGGTCTTGAGGATGTCAAACTTCTTGGGGCCGGCGTAGAGCAGATACTCGTTGACGGCCTGAGAGCCTTTGATGCCGACAAGCATTTTTTCGTCTTTTTTCCATATCAGCGATTCCACCGGGCGAGTCAGCGGCACTATGGCGCCAACGAAGTACTTGTTTTCAGTGGCGATCCACTTTATGTTACCGGTGTATGGCAGGGCTGCGTCCATTTTCTTGTCCGCATTGATTTCGATCCTGTCCATGTCCTGCAGGATCACCGGGCCGAGGTGTGCGCCGTAGCTGACGGCGCTGTCGTCGTAGAAGTCGCTGCCCAGCGTTATGTAATAGGGGTCAAGACCGTTGACCTCATCCTTGAGGTCTATCTTGTAGCTATTGCCATGAAACGTATATGTTCGCCTGATGTGCCTGTTGTCCTTTGCAAACTCAAAGACCACTGTTTTTGTATCGGTTGCGTTGATTATGCCGCCCTCTGAGGTTGTTGTAAAGCCAAACGGCAGCAACGTGATTGGATTGATGGCGGATGTCGATGCGCCTTGCTCCCTGGTACCAAGTGTCATGGCGGGGACAAGGGCATCGGTCTTAAAGAGGAATATTTCTTTATTGGTACTTTCTTTGTAGTCTTTTAATTTAAGCGACTTGATCACCCCACCCCTTGAAGACAGCACGACCGTGTACAGTTGTGATTGCACAGTGAGTAATTTCTCCTCTTCCGACACCACGGGGGTGGTTGGGGACGTTGACGGAGATGATTGAGTTGTGGGGGTGGTTGTCCCTGCCGCGGTAGTGGGGGAAGGCGTAGCCGGGGAGGGAGTCTTGTCATTTTTGGCGGCCTGTCTCTGAGGGGGAGGCGGCATCTTCTTAATGCGTGGGTTTACATAGATGAACTGAAATACTATCAGCACAAACACCGACAATGCTACTGCAATTAACGCTCTTCTTTCCATATTAAAATGTTTCGCTCTTTCATCGTTTCAATTATTTTAGTTCGCTCTCAACAGGGGGGGTCGTACCCGCCGCTATTAAAGGGATTGCAACGCACGATCCTGTACGCCGCCTTTGCGGAACCCTTTAGGGCTCCAAACTTCTCTATTGCCCCGATGGCATAGGTCGAGCAGCTTGGCTCAAACCGGCAGCTTTGAGGAAACAGCGGGGAGATGAGGTACTTGTAACTTTGTACCATAAGTATCAGTAATCTTTTCATAAATAAGCCCCGCCATCAGTTCTTGCGATATCTCTGCCTGCCTGCAAGTCTGCCAAAGAAGACGGCCACCTCTCTGCACAGGTCAGCGTAAGCGATATCACTTATCCCCTGCCGTGCCACAAAAACCACGTCACATCCATTATTTAGGTTTCCAGAGGACCCTGCCGTTTCTCCTGCCATCGCTGCCAGGTAGCTGATTAGTTCCCTTCTAAATGCTTCACGCAACCGGCGCTTGACCTTGTTACGCACAACGGCGTTGCCTATGCGTTTACTAACGGCCAGTCCAAGCCTCCAGTGGTATGTATCAACGCTCAGATAGCATAGCTTAAAGCTCTTACTGGCCAAGTGCCTGCCAACAGAAAAAACCTTCTTAAACTCATACCCTTTTTTTATACTGCCAAAACCCTGCGTCCCTTTGCCCGTCTCCTTTTAATGATCTTTTGCCCGGCCCTGGTACTCATCCGCTTCAGGAAGCCATGCTTTCGCCTTCTCTTGATCTTGTGCGGATGATACGTTGTATAAGCTCCACCCATATGTCTTCTTTCCTTCTGATTAAGTTTATTTTTACTAAAGAATTATATTATCAGTTATCTTTATATTTTGTCAAGTTTTTTTTGGTTCCTTCTTATTTCATTATGGATAACTCAACTTAAGACTAGCGACAAACGGGAGCGGGTAGTGCAACCTACCGCCTTACCCTTTATATGCTTCCCCTCAAAAACAGCAGATATTAAATGGAACATGTCAAGCCTTACCATAGGCGGGATTGCTAATCCTACCCACTCACTTTGAGAAAGAGCCAGTGATAAATTAGGTTATAGATTATATACGCAGCACTTTTTATGATGCGTCAGCCAACTGTACTTAACAAATTCATCTATGGTATCGTAAAGAATGGACAGAGACATAAGTACGTGGGCATATTAAGATTAGGATTGACAGATGGGGTCAAGGCAGGTGGTGTTGAACTTTTCCCTCATACGTTGCGGCGCTGCTTTGCCACACACCTGGTTGAGGGCGGGGCAGACCTGCGTTTGGTTCATCGGAGGCAACTATGGATAAGTCAACAACACCGCTGATCCTTGTCACCAACGACGATGGTGTAAGTTCACCGGGGATAGTGGCCCTTCATCGGGCTATGAAGGAGATAGCCGAGTCGATCATTGTGGCCCCCGACAGGGAGAGGAGCGCTACCAGTCACTCATTGACCATGCACAGACCACTGCGGGTTAGCGAAGTGGAGCAGGACATCTACTGTGTAAATGGCACCCCTACTGACTGTGTGGCCATTGCGGTTCAGAAGGTGGTAGACAGGCCGGCGGCACTCCTGGTATCGGGCATAAACATGGGGGGCAACCTGGGCGATGACATAACCTACTCCGGCACGGTTTCGGCGGCCATTGAGGGGACGATCATGGGTGTTACATCCTTTGCCATATCGATGGTGGGAAGCGGTGGATATCACTTTGACACAGCCGCCTCTTTTGCCGGCAAACTTGCCCGAATAATCCTTGACAAGGGGCTGCCAAAGGACACGCTCTTAAACGTGAACCTTCCCAATTTGCCGGAGGCCGATATCAAAGGGGTCAAGTTCACCAAGCAGGGCAAGAGGCTCTACATTGGCTCCATCCATGAGACGTTTGACCCCTGGGGACGCAGGCACTACTGGATCGGTGGCGGCACGCCCTCCTGGGAGGACGACATCAACACCGATTACCTGGCCGTGGAATCCGGCTATATCTCCATTACCCCCATACACCTGGACCTGACCAACTACGAGGCGCTGGACTGTCTCAGAAGGCAGTGGAGGGAGGTCTTTGATTAGTACCTCATTTGACGACAGACGCAGGGCCATGGTTGATACCCAGATCATGCCACGCGGGGTAAAGGATGCCCGTGTCCTTGAGGCCATCTCCAGGGTACCGAGACACATGTTTGTCGGAGACGACATCGTTGAACGGGCATACCACGACATGGCCCTGGATATAGGTATGGGGCAGACGATATCTCAGCCCTATATGGTGGCGGTTATGACGGAGCTGCTGGAGCTTAACTCTACACTGAAGGTGCTTGAGATTGGCACCGGCTCGGGGTATCAAAGCGCCATCCTTGCGGAGCTTGCAAGGGAGGTCTGCACGATTGAGCGGATCGACTCCCACACGCAGCGGGCACGGGGCAGATTGCACGACCTGGGATACAGCAACATCAGATTCAGGACGGCAGACGGCACCCTTGGTTGGACCGAGGAGGCGCCCTTTGACCGCATACTGATAACGGCTGCCGCACCGGACATTCCACAGCCGCTTATTGAGCAACTGGCTGATGGCGGCATTGCCCTCGCTCCGGTTGGACAGCGTCATACGCAGCAGTTATTAAAGCTCAAAAAATCAGGTAAAGACTTCACAAAGGAGCTTCATGTATTGTGCGTATTTGTACCGCTTATCGGACAGTACGGCTGGCAGGAGTGAGAGGCGGAACTTCAGGCTTTACGATTGGTTTGTTGCGGTGTTTACCTTGTTGGTTTCCTCGAAGTTGAGAATGTCGAGATACAACCAATCCCTGAAGGCAATCGTGTAGAGTCCTTTCTTGCTTGCATAATTGATGACATGATCATCAATGACTATGCTGCCCAGAAAGGGAATGACTGGCATACCGGAGCACTCGGGGAAGTAGCTTGTCAATCGATTTGCCTTTGCCAGTATATTCTTGACGTCTTCCGTCCTTGGGGTGGCCTTGACCTCTATCATGAAGACCATATCCGGACAGATGAGTAACAGGTCAACCTCGCAGGTATGGCCGTTCTTTCTCTTTTTGGTTCTTGGACGGATATCAACAGGTTCGCAGTTGAAGTATTTTCTAATAACCGGAGCCACACCAGGTGCGATTATATCTTCAACAATAGTGCCTAGTCTATTAGCAACATTGCCTATTGTTTGGTTTAACTCCCTTTGAAAGTCCTTGGACATTTGGCTTAACTGGGCACTTAGCTCAAGTTCTTTTGCCCTCATTTCCCGGTGAAATGCGTCATTTTCTTCCTTGTCCCGTTGGGCTTTTTCGGCATTTTCCCTGTCTCTTTTGGCATTTTCCCTGTCTCTTTCGACATTCAGTCGGTCTCTTTCGAGATTCTGTTGGTCTCTTTCGAGATTCAGACGTTCTCTTTCGGCGTTTTGTCGGTCTCTTTCGAGATTCAGACGTTCTCTTTCGGCGTCTTGCCGGTCTCTTTCGGCATTCTGAGCAGCCAACCCACTTATCGCCGCTCTCAGCTCTTGAGCTATCGAGTTATTCAGTTGGACAGTCTCCTCAAGCAGACGTTCCAATCTGTCAAGCCTTTTCTCTATCAACACTTGCATTCTTATTATCCTTCTTCAACCCTATGCTATCATATTCCTCGGTGGTTTGGCAACAGTTATTTTATTGTATTACATGTAAGTGGTATGCTAATATATGGTATGAATGTAGAGACGGAGATGAAAGAGGCTTACTTATATAACAATTTGCCTGACGGCAGGGTGGAGTGTTTGTTATGTGCCCACAGGTGTGTTATTGCCCAGGGCAGGCGTGGGTTGTGCGGAGTCAGGGAGAATCGCCAGTCAACGCTCTACAGCCTCGTCTACGGCAAGCTCGCCACTGCACACATCGACCCCATCGAAAAAAAACCGCTCTATCACTTTCATCCCGCCTCCAGTACCCTTTCCATCGCCACGGTGGGATGCAACTTCCGATGTCTGCACTGCCAGAACTCCGACCTCTCTCAGTATCCAAGTAGTTTCAGGGAAGACTTCACGATCATCGTAACCGGCAAGTACTCCTCTCCCCAAGACGTGGTTGGTGCCGCACTCAGTACCGGGTGCAAGAGCATATCATACACGTACTCGGAGCCAACGATTTTTTTCGAGTTTGCTCTTGACTGCGCAAAACTGGCCAGGGAGAAGGGGCTTAAAAACGTCTTTGTAAGCAACGGCTTCATGACACCCGAGAGTGCGCAGACTCTGATTCCACATCTCGACGCCAACAACATCGACCTCAAGGGCAACGACGAGTTTTACAGGAAGGTCTGCGGCGGGCGGGTTGAGCCTGTAAAGGACACCATTAGGCAGATGGCAGAGGGGGGCGTATGGGTTGAGGTTACAACGCTGGTGATTCCCGGACACAACGACTCGGAGTCTGTGTTGAAGTCGATAGCGGAGTTCATCGCCTCGGTGAGTTCGTCAATCCCCTGGCACGTAACGAGGTTTCATCCAACCTACAAGATGATGGACAAGCCGTGGACATCCGCCGAAACCCTGGCAACGGCAAGGCAGATTGGCCTGGATGCCGGTTTAAGGTACGTATATCAGGGCAATGCCTACAGCGAAGGAGCCGAGGACACCTGGTGTCCTTCCTGCAAGACGTCCTTGATCAAGAGGCAGGGGTTTTTCGTCAGTGAAGATATCTTACTTAGGGCTGAGGATGGCACCGGTCGCTGCCCGGTGTGTTCCACCAGGATAGACGGCGTCTGGTAGCGGGGCAGGCATTGGCAGGGAGTTTTAGTTGCCTGTTGGAGCCTCCAGTTTTTTTGAGAGCTTCTGCTGCCCCTATACCATAAGCTTTTTAAAGAGGATACGAAATATCTCTTGCTGGAAAAACGGTAAAGAGAATTCCAACTCTTGGTGAGGATACGCAAACAATGCTTGGTGCGTTAGGTGTTAGCCTACCAAACAACGCCTGAAAGATTTATGCCACAAGTAAAATGCAGGCACGAAATTTTTACTGCTTTTTTGCGTATTACCAATATCTTCAACCTTCTATAGCACTCTTTTACCGTGAAAGTTCTGGAACTTCCGTTAAATAGCTATTACTTCTTGATCTCCGAAAGCCTCTCTCTGGCCTTTGTGGCATACTCTGAATCAGGGAACTTTGTTACTATCTCTTCGTACAATTGCCGCGCATGCTCCCGATTATTCTGCTTTTCCTCAAACTGTGCGGTCTCAAACAGTTCCTTGTCCTTCTTGCCCGCACATCCCGGTAGCAACAACACGATCACCACGGCTAATAAAACTACCAACCTCTTCATTTTTATATAACCACCCCCTATAATTTTTATCATCATAACGTATATAATAAGATAACATAAAGTGTAAATAATTTTGTTACCGACAACGAACAATAGAAAGTTATGACAACAGACGATAGAAACATACAGGGCATCGAAGACAACACGATGCGGGTATTGGAGTTTGGCAAAATACTGGAGATGGCCGCTGTATTTGCCGTATCGACAGAGGGCAAGGCCCTGGTGGGGCGCATCAGCCCCCTGGAAGATATCAACGACGTAAGACTCTATATCAAATTCATAAGCCAGTGGCGGGACTTGCTCTCTGAGAGAAAGCAACCGGGTATAGAACCGTTCGATAACCTGACCGAACACTTCGCCATGCTCAAGCCCGAAGATGCCATCTTGGAACCCATACAGTTACGCCAGTTCCTGCCGCTGTTTGACTCGGCCATTAACCTCAGACGTCTGCACACGGAAAAGTCCTGGCCAATGATCCAGTCGATAGTATCTGGGCTGACAACACACCCTAATCTCCGGCGCATCATAGAGACATCCATAGACTTGGATGGACACATCACCGATGAGGCATCACCGGAACTTGCCACCGTCAGAAGGAAGCTCGTCTCGTGTGCCAACAGGGTCAAGGGTATCCTGGAGCGTCTGCTCAAGCGCAAGGAGCTTGCCTCACACATCCAGGACGATTTCATAACCGAACGCAATGGGCGGTGGGTCATCCCGCTGAAAAAGGACTCCCGAGGACAACTCCAGGGCGTGGTGCATGACATCTCAAAGACGGGGGAAACCCTCTTTATCGAACCATACGAAAGTCAACCCCTGGGCAACGAAATAGAGTCCCTCAGGGCAGAGGAAAAAATAGAGGAGTTCAAGGTGCTCAAGCGCCTCTGCACCCTGCTCAGAGACAACCTCTCCGAAATAGAACAGGACTACCTGACGATCATACATATAGATGCCGTTGTTGCCGTGGCAGTCTTTTCCGACTCCATGCGTATGACACCACCGGAGATCAACGAAGAACGCTTTATCAGAATAAACAAGGGCCGCCATCCGGTGCTCTGGAAGCGCCTCAAAAAAACCAACCAGGAGGCAAAACTGGTCCCCCTTGACTTCGTCCTTGGCCAGAAGTACAGTTCGATGCTTATAACCGGTTCCAACGCCGGCGGCAAGACCGTTGCCCTCAAGACCATTGGCGTGTTGCACCTGATGGCCCTGTCGGGGATGCACATACCGGCGGCATCGGGGACAACCATCCCGTTTGTCAGCAAGATATTTGTGGACATCGGCGATGAGCAGTCCATCGAGGACAACCTGTCAACGTTTTCGGGACACATGTATCATATAGCGGACATCCTGCGCAAGAGCGACGCCAACTCCCTCGTCCTGCTCGACGAGCTTGGTTCGGGTACTGACCCCGATGAGGGCGGTTCGCTGGGCAGCGCCATACTCAGGGCACTGACAGAGCGTGGGATGCTGTCTGTAATCACAACCCACCTGGGACTGCTTAAGCTCTTTGCATACACCGAGGAAGATATCACCTTTGGTTCAATGGAGATAGAGGTAGTGCATAATGGTACTGCCACGGTGTTCAGACCCACATACAGCCTGACAATAGGTGAGTTTGGACGCTCACATGCCTTTGAGATAGCCGCCAACTGTGGTCTGCCCCCCGCTCTCATACAGCAGGCCAGGGAATTCATGACCGACTCGGATAGAAAAATGGAGTACCTCATCACAGACCTCAAGAGGATGCTCAAGGAAAATAGAAAGACACTCTCCGATGCAGAGGAGATCAAACAAGATGCCATGAGACTGCGCGACGACCTCGTAGGGGAACTGGACAGAACCCGCAGTGCAAACGAGGAAGCCCTTGCCGATACCTATCGCAAGGCCGAGGAGATACTACAGGGGTTGAAGGCTGAGGCCAAGGAGATACTGTTGTTGCTGCAACACTCCGACACCCAGAGGGTCAAGGGCATGGTCATCAACATCGACAAGCGTATCGCCAAACTGCGGGAGAGTCGCAAGACGCTGCAAAAGGAAAAACACAAGGATATCCAGAAACCTCAGCATGGTCAGCGAGTGCTCCTGCGGGGGTTTGATGTGGAGGGGATCATACTCTCCGTAAATGAGAGAAAGTCGCGTTGCACGGTGCTGATAAATGGCCGGGAGGTGGAGGTGCCCTTTACCGAACTCCTGGAGTGTGAGGGCAAGCCGTTTGGTTCAGAGACGTCGCTTAAGCAGGGCAGGCAAAATGCCCCCGACATAGACAAGTCAATGGATATGCCACGGGAGTTGAACCTGATCGGTCAGCGGGTAGACCCCGCCATGTCAATCCTCGAGCGTTATCTCAACGATGCGGCCATTAACGACCTTGAACGTGTCAAGATCATACACGGGGTGAGCACGGGTCGTCTGGCCGGCGCCGTCAGGGAGTACCTCAAGGACCATCCGCTGGTCAAGGGCTACAGGAAGGGCAACAACGATGAAGGCGGCGAGGCCGTGACAATTGTAACTCTATAGGAGATCAGCAAGATGCCTAAGAAGAGTATTATAAAAGACGGCGAGGGTATCTGGTATCTGGAAAACGCAAGGGCGATACTGAAAAACGCCGATACTGAGGACCACATCTACCTGGATGTAAAGCTGGTGATGGATGCTGCCGAGCGGTTCATCAAAAAAGTAACGGGCAGCCAGTAGAGACAAGGCTTTAGGAGGAAGAAATGGAAGCGGGAGAGACATTACACGGAGCAGGTTATAGTCCGCAAGAGGGGGAAACCCTCTTACGAGTCATAAGCGACACGACCAACGATGCCATAATCATGATGGACGAGGAGTACAACGTTACCTCCTGGAATAAAACAGCTCAAACAACGTTTAATTACACACCACAAGACATACTTGGCAAGAACATGCTTGACACCCTGATAGCAGAGCAGTTTCATCAAACGTTAATAAAGAACCTATGCGCCTTAAGAGACGACGAAACCTGTGGAATTGGAACTCCTTTTTATATAATGGCCTTCGGTAAGGACAGGCAGGAGGTGTTTTGCCGTCTCAACATATCGGCCATCAGGGTTGGCGGCAAGGTACAGACTGTGATGGTCATCCGGGAGACCATAGACTTCAAGCTCAAACAGAACCTTACGACGCTCAGAAAGGTAACGGAGACAATGTCTCTGGGCCTCTGCGTTACCGACATGAATGGTTCGATACTCTATGTGAACCCTGCCATGGCTGCGATACACGGATATAGCGTCAAGGAGTTGAGCGGCAAGGGGGTTACGGATGTCTTTTACGCCTTGTTCATAGTTGCCGCACAGAATAACTTCGTGACAAAAGACATCGAATTAATCAGCAAGAGGAAAGACAAGGTATCCGTTTCCGTGGTATTGAACTCCGATATTGTAAGAAATGACAATGGAGAGCCCATTGCGATCTTTATGACATGTCAGGACATAACCTCATGCAAGAAGCTGGAGGTGGAGGTCTGTACATATAAGGAGACCCTGCAGGATAAGATCAAAGAGCGCAGTCTCCTGTTAAAGACCAATGATGACCTGCAACTGGAGATCGTCAGGAGCAGACAGCATCAGGAGATGTTTGATACAAAGATAAAGGACCTCAACATGCTTCTGAAGGAGGTTCACCACAGGGTAAAGAACAATCTCCAGATTATCAACAGCCTGTTGAGTCTCCAATCGGAGAAGCTCACCGACAAGGACATGCTTGGGATGTTTAAGGACATCCAGAATCGGGTCAGGGCAATGGCCCTGATACACGAAAAGCTGTATCAATCCGCCTGTATGTCGGAGCTTAACTTCTATGAATACATCCAGGACCTGACCTACGAACTAGTAAACTCCTACAGCGACAACACCTACAAGGTGGAGCTGCTGCTTGAGATTGACATCCAGACCATTGACATCGACATAGCGATCCCCTGTGGGCTGGTAATCAACGAGCTTATATCAAATGCCCTGAAGTATGCCTTTCAAAATTCCAAGGCCGGAAAGATACGGATCGTGTTCTACAAGAATGCCGATAGCAAATACGTGCTTATGATCAGCGACGACGGCGTTGGCGTGAAAAATGGCATAGATTTTCGTAACACAAAGTCGTTAGGTCTGCGCCTGGTACATGACCTGATTACGAGAAAGCTCAAAGGTACGCTCGATGTAGACACCGACAATGGCACGAAATACAAAATGGTTTTCTAGTATCCTCTAAAAAACATGGTAAAAGTTTTGTTACTGTAAATATTTCTGTGATGAAGTAGGCACATATTTGGAGTTAAGAATTATGGGGTCAAGGGGACTGGTTCCCTTGCGGGGGGTTCTGAAGGGGGGCGGAGCCGCCCCTTTCTTTCTTTCTTCATACAGAGAACGGTTACCCTATATTATCGTTTTTGCTATATGCGCATTCGTCCTGATAATCTACTGGCAGACCCTGGGACATACCTTTATCTCCTACGATGACGGCCTGCATATAACGGGAAATGATGCCGTAAAAGGCGGCCTTTCCCTCGAGGGCATCAGGTGGGCATTTACGCAGACGCACAACATAAACTGGATGCCCTTGGTCTGGCTCTCCCACATGCTCGATTGTCAGTTGTACGGGACAGACCCCTGGGGACATCACTTAACCAGCGTCCTGCTGCATGTCGTAAATACCGTTGTGTTATTTTTTGCCCTTGTCAGGGTAACCGGTCAGAGGTGGCCTGCGTTGATTGTGACCGGAGTGTTTACCCTGCATCCGTTGGCCGTGGAGTCTGTGGCGTGGGCATCGGAGAGGAAGAATCTGCTGCTTGGGTTCTGGTGGTTTCTGACCGTCTGGGCCTATGGCTGGTATGTGGAGAGTCGCTCGCTAAACAGGTACATTGCCCTGATAGTGGTGGCGTTTTGTGGCTACATGGCCAAGCCAACCTTTGTGGCTATCCCCGTGGCGCTCTTGCTGCTGGATTGGTGGCCGTTAAACCGCCTCCGTTCATACAGAGACTTAGTGGGCATGGTGGCAGAGAAGTTGCCGCTTGTGTTTTTTTCCTTCGTTATAAGCCTCTGGACCTACATCTCTCAGAAAACCGGTGGCTTCACCATGTCCCTGGAGACGCTGGAACTAAAGTACAGGCTATACAACAGCGCAATGTCCTACGTCAGGTACATCGGCAAGCTGTTGTGGCCGTCCGGTCTGGCCGTGTATTATCCATTTCCAAGCGGGTTTGACATGACCTCTGTTGTGTTATCTGCCGTGGTGTTGGTTCTGCTGACGGGATTGGTGTTATGGTTTGGCAGGCGGTTGCCGTATCTGATAACCGGCTGGTTCTGGTTTTTCTGCACCCTGCTGCCAAACATAGGGATCATCCAGTCCGGTGGACAGGCAATGGCTGACAGGTATTCGTATATCTCCTTCATCGGGTTGTACGTGATTATCGCCTGGGGGGCAAGGGATGTCGTCATACGGTGGCCGCAGTGGCGGACTGTTGTTGTCTCCTGCGTGGTTGTTGCATTGATCGCCCTGGTGCCTGTGACATGGCGGGTGGTTGGTTACTGGAAAAACGACCTGACCCTCTTTGGACACGCCGCCGACGTAACGCAGGACAACTATCTGGCACACAACAATTACGGTGTGGCCTTATTTAAGCTGGAGCGCTATGACGAGGCGTTTGTGCAGTTCTCAAGGGCGGTAGCGATACGGTCTGATTACGTCCTGGCGCAGATCAACCTCGGTAACGTCTATCTGATCAGGGCCGACTACGACAAGGCCATAGAACACTACAACCAAGCCTTGAACGTTCAGCCTTCCAATACCACAGCCCGCTATTACATCGGCCTGGCGTATGAAGAAAAGGCAAAGGCAAAGAAAGAAAGGGGCGGCTCCGCCCCCCTTCAGAACCCCCCGCAAGGGGAGGGGCGAGGCGCCCCGGCCACGAAGAAGTCCCCTTGACCCCATAATATTTAATCCTGAGTTTTATATAAAAGCTTTTGACCATGTACTTATAATGTCATGTCAAAACGATAAGTGGTTGGATATGTTTATTCAAGCGTCTTTATTTCCGCTGGACTGAGTCTCCTGAGTTTATCAAGGCCCAGCATCTTCAATATCTTTGCTCCTTCCGGCTCTTTGCCCATCTTTTCGAGGACCGTAAGCAGCGTGTCACTGTCGGACTTGTTTGGTATTAGTATCACGGGAAGCATTATATCACTACTCTGAAGTAATGTGGTTATGGTTTTATAGAGTTCCTGGTTTATGGCCGATAGCTTTTCGAGGCTGTTATCGGTGGTAACGGCATAGTCAACCAGACCAAATCCTAACGACATGAGGGCATCTATATCCTTTGGCACTGTGAGTATGCTGACAGTATCTGATATGTCCTTCTTATTGCCAAGTATCTGGCGCAGGACATTGCGATTATGTTCCTGGGTTCCGGAGGCGGCTAACTTGCCACCCTGGAGCTTGTTAAGCGATCCAACTTTTTTGCTTGCCACCAGTACCAGCTTCTGCACCGCCCTACCATTGGACAGCCCCACCATTACAGGACGCACCTTGGCACTGTCCTTGATCATCAGGTAGTACCAACTGGATACCAGAAAGATGTTGTCATTGTTTTTTTGACCTTGTTGCCCCACGGTTTGGGCATTGACATGGCGCTCAAATGTCTCCTTGTCCTTGAAGGGCTGAAACTGATAGTCACCAAAACGGGAAAGATAGTTGTCAAAGGCACCCTTTAAGGAGCTAAAGCTATCGACGTTAAGCTCGGGGCTGTAAAAATATATAACGGCCCCATTTGCACCAGCAGGGTTGACAAGTAGCAGCATAAGAACCAAACACAAAGACATCAGGAAGAAACAGAGCGGCTCTATGCCCTCCTTGGACCTACCCCACAAGAGGGTACGGCTCCCGTACACCCTTGCTGCAATTGCAGGGAACGGATAGACGTGGTTGCTGACAGTCGCCACAAGCATTATGGGTTCAAGGGGGGCGGGACGGAGCCGTCCCCTTTGTCATTGTCATCGTTTTTATCCACGGGGATTCTTACGATAAAGGTAGTGCCTTTGCCCAGAGTGCTTTGACACTCAATTGTGCCATTGAGCGTCTGATTTACCATGTTGTAGGTTATGTGCAGACCAAGCCCTGTTCCTCCCCCTCCCCTGTTTGTGGTAAAGAAGGGGTCGTATATTTTAGGCATGTTTTCCGGAGCAATGCCCTTGCCATCGTCCGTGAAATTGATGACAATGAAAGTATCATCGCTGTAGATATTTATCAGGATGATTCCCACGGCGTCATCGTCGTAGGCGTGCATGAGGGCATTTATTGTAAAGTTTGTCAGCACCTGAGCGAGCGCCCCGGGATAACTGTCCATTTCGATGTCGGGGGGGCATTTTATCTCCACCTTTATGGAGGTCAATTTGAGCTTGGGGCTTAGGCTCATGATGACGCTTTCGACGTAGTCTTTGACCTTAAACCTCCTTCTTTCGTGTGAGGTCTGGTCGGCGGAGACCATTTTGAAACTCCTTACGAGATCGCTGGTGCGCTGGAGGTTGACAAGGATCAGTTGGCTTGATTCTTCGGCGTTGCTCATATACTGGAAGAGGTCGTCCTTTTTTGCGGTTTTGTTGGCGATATTTGTTGCGATGGTCTTTGTCAGGTACTGTAGTTGCGATGCGGCACTTACGGCGATACCAACGGGGGTGTTTATCTCATGTGCAACGCCAGCAACAAGTTGCCCTAATGATGCCATCTTTTCGGCCTGCACCAGTTTTTCCTGACTCCGCTTGAGCTCTTCATAGGCCTGATTGAGTTTTTCGTTGACCTCGAGTACCTCACGTTGCTGGCGGTCGCTGATCTTTGTAATCCTGTCAAGGCGATGGGCTGTTTTTTCATAATACTTCAACAATTTTGCCACGACCTCCTTTACCTCGGGGGGACTGGTATCGTCTTTGGTAATTTCTTCGGCCTTGCGGATTAGCTTGTCTTTGTCTGCCATGACGCTGTATATTATGTTACAACCAGATTAAAACGCAAGGATTCGAAATCCTCCTTGAAATCCATGCCTGATTCCTCTGCACTTTCGTTTTCCTTGTCATGTATCCAGTTTATCTCTATCTCATGCCCGCTGTCCTGTGCCTCCTCCAACAGGTCGAACATGTCGTACAGGAGTTTGGAACTGCTGCTGTTAAAATAGGTTATCGTGAGGTTAAATACCGTCTTTGTAGTTGGTGGCTGCTCAAAGTATGACTTCAACCAGGCCATCACGGGACCGTAGAAGTCAAATGTGTTTTCAGGATAGGACTTTCCGTTGATCTCCATAACAGCCCTGCCGACATCAAACGATATTCGTGGAGAGACCTTGGTGGCCTCTATGTACAGGTTATCCATAAGATTTATTTTACCTCCCATAATTCTGCCTTTATCGAAAAAAAGGCTTCCGTTTCACTAATGTCATCTATACGGTACTGAAGTGGAGCAGAGGCCTTACGCTGCATTTCGATAAAGCCAAGGCCGGCCCCCTTACTGTGTGCATCTTGTCCGGATTTACGCAGTGTGCGATAGTACTCTTTGAGTGCTCCGCTGTCCATGGCGATAATCTTTCCCACCTTATCGTGTATCCTGGCCTTATCGCTTGCCAGTATGGTATTGCCACTGGCAACGAAATACCTGTTCTCCTTCTTGTCGTATCCTACCAGGATGATCCCTGAGTCCTTATAAACACTGCTGATGTAATCGCCTCTGTCTGTAACGTAGGTTATGAGATTCTGGGCCATCTCTATAAATATAGAGAAGACATTGTTAACAAGTTTGTTGTTTATCTCAAGTTTTTCGAGACTCTCTCCAACGGCCTCGGCAACGCCGGCTATGATCGAATGAGACAGTATCCCGCTGAGACTGACTATTATACCTTCTTCATCAAACTGTTGCTTTATAAATCGGATTTTGTCTATCATGTTATCCTCATATCGTAAGTCCAACTATGGTTATATCATCGTTGCGGTCAGATTGCCCCTGATAAGAACAGAGCTGGTCTAAGAGCACCTCCCTTTGCTCTGACATTGGTCTATGCCAGTTGTTTTCAACTATTGAGACAAAGCGTTTTTTGCCAAAAGGCAGGTCCTTATCGCCACCGTTTTGGTCGAGGTAGCCATCGGTAGTGATGTAGAAGCTGTCGCCCCGGGCAATATTAAGCTCGATATCGCGATAGATATAGTCTGGATTGGAGTTCTTGTACCCTACGCTTTGTCTGTCTCCCTTGATAATATCGACATGCCCCTGCTTGCACACAAAGAGAGGGACGTTGGCCCCTGCATAGCGTACGATGCCGTCTTTGCGATTGAGGTACAACACGCCACCATCAAAACCAACATTGCTCTGTCGGTATCGCTCTTTAACGTCACCGGGGTTTTCAAATATGTCCTGTTTTAGCAGATCACGGATATATTTGTTAAGCATGGAGAGTATCTGCCCGGGGGCAATGCCGTTATCCCTGGACAGTATCGTGTCTACTACGTTAGACCAGATGGTTCTTACCAGCATCGTGACAAAGGCCCCTGGCACACCATGCCCCGTACAGTCTATCACGGAGACGATACACTCGTCCTGTTCACTAAGCTGGTCGATTATGTAGATGTCACCTCCAACGACGTCCTTGGGTTGCCAGATGACGAGGTGTTGGCTAAAGTATGCGGCAATGGAGGAGTCCTCCGGCAGTAAGGAGTTTTGTATCATGGAGGCGTACTCGATAGAGTCCGTGATCTTTTTGTGTGCTATCTCAAGGCGATTGCGTTCGTTTTGGAGGCGTTCGTTGATTTCGTGGAGTTCCCGTGTACGTTTTTCTACCCGGCCTTCGAGTGTCCTGCTGTATTGTTCAAGCTGTTCGTGTGACAACCTCAGGTTATGGGTCATTTCGACAAAGGTGCGGGCAAGGATGCCAACCTCGTCCTTTGCCTGGAATCGCCCTTTAGGGTTACCGAGGCCGGCAGTTATCCGGTCTGCCGCCGAAAAATCCCCTTTTGCTATATCCTCTGCCGTTTTGGTAAGGTTGATCAGTGGATCCGTAATAGCGCCGGAGGTGAGCCACACAATAATTGCACTTACCACAATGAATATAATGGCTCCTACAACTGATCGTATGATCATGCCATGCGTCTTGACTTTAATAGTATTCTGCGTATCTTTACTCAGTTGGTTAAGCCTCTTGTTTGAATAACCTATGCGCAGAACTCCCCAGGGCTGGGATGCAAAGTCCACAGGAACGATAAGCTCCATATACTCGTGCTCGTTCTTTGTAAACTCGTGAATGGTTTTATTATGTTGGGTAATGGCAAAGATGTCCTCTGCTTCAGTGAGCCTGGTCTGACTCAGTTCAGGCTTTAATGTATGAATAAGCGCCGTTGAGTTGTTGTCCATCAATATGATATATGCCGGTTCACCGCTCTCTTTCCCCGCCTTGACGGCCTTGTCTATTTGGTTGATTATGCCGGATATGTTAAATGTAACCAGTGCCTCCTCAATCACAGTCTTAAGGCTGGAGGCAAGGTCATTAGCCCTCTCTTTCATAGCCCCCTTCATGGTTGCAATGTATGTATTGATTTCGTTTTGCAGGGCTGCTTCCTGGGCGGATATGTGGATGACAGTCATGATTGCCACAACGCTTACGACAATACCTATGGCAACGGCCAGAAATTTCCACCTTATGCTGTGATAAAACAATCCCATGAGCATCAAACACGCTTTAGCATTGTTGTCTTGGGTTGCTATGACACATCGTTGCCCCATAGTTGATTTCGGTTAACCTTAATAGTGGGGACATTATGCGCAATCCCTGTCACAGAGAATTCGTACATGCTGGTGCTGCGCAGCAGTGGAGTCGATGGAGTGGAACCGTCACCCTTTACAACGGTGTGGACGATAGGGGTATTTGCCTTCTTGCCTCGTTTTGTCACTATTGCTATATCATTGTTCTTGAGCATCACAAACGAACCGGGAGGATAAAAACCAAGGTTCTCCATAAAGGCATTTGCCACATTCACATCGAACTTTTGCTCCTTGTTGATAACGATATCCCTTATGGCAACTGCCGGGGAGAGTCGGCGGCGATAGTTACGGCCCGTTATCTGCGCACAGTACAGGTCAGCCGCATAGATAATGCGGGCAGCCCCACACACATCTTCCCCCGTAAGTCCTTTGGGATAACCTTTACCGTCTATGGCTTCATGGTGCTGCAGGACGGCATTCAACCACAGGGTATCAGTAACATTGTTTCTTTTCAAGAATTCCATGGCCTCCACAGGATGACCTTGAATCTCTGATCGCTGTTTATCAGTCAAAGGGGTTTTTTGGTGATACAGCATCTCCTGCAGCTCTATTATGGTAATATTCATCGTAATGGCCGCCGAGAGCAATGATAAACGATCCTGTGCAGACCACCCGAGTTTCCTGGCTACAACCTCACACACTATCGCCGTGTGCAATGGATGTTTGATCGTGTATCTTGTATTTTGCCTTATCAGTAATGTGCCCAAGGCAATGTCCTCATCTATTGAGCATGTATGCATCAGCTTCTCAGCCAGGAAGCGAACCTCTGACTGGACGTCCACTTGTTTACCTATATGCTTGAACAAATTTTCGGCCCTTGCATAGACAATGTCGCTCTCTTCAAAGATTACACTGCCGACTTTGGTGTCACTCGCCTCCACAGATGCCTTGCTGTTATCAGTAAAGGTAAAAAACGCATGGATATGTTCAGATTTGATTACGTCAGGAGTTGGTTTTGGCTTAACCTTCTCCGTCTCAGCATTTGTGGGATCTTCTATGGTGGGCTCTTCTATAGCTTTTTCTGTCGCCTTTTCGTATTGTTCAATTTGCTCGTGTGATGCTTTCATGTTACGGGTCATCTCTACAAAGTTGCGGGCAAGGAGGCCAATCTCGTCGTTTGAGCTGGTGCTTATCTGCTCTGCCGCTGAGAAATCGCCTTTTGATATTGCCTCCACCATTTTGGTAAGATTGGTCAGGGGGGCTACAAGTTTGCCGGAGAAGATCAACGCAATAACAAGGCTTATAATAACGGATACAATGGCTACGACAATGGACTGTACGATCAGCTCCCGTGTTTTGATGTTAATAGCATTTTGTGTGTCTTGTATCATTTGGTTAAGTCTCTTGCTTGAATACCCGATGCGCAAAACTCCCCAGGGGTTGGATGCATACTGCACGGCAACGATAAGCTCCATATATTCATTTCCATTTTTTGCAAACTCATTAATGGTTCTTTTATGCTGGGCGATGGCAAAGGCATCCTCCGGTTCGGTGAGCTTGGTATAACGCAATTGAGGGCTTAAGGTATGAATAAGAGCGGTTGAGTCATTGTCCATCAGTATGATATATGCCGGCTCACCGGTGTCTTTACCCGCCTCGACATACTTTTCCATTTGCTTGGTTAAGCCGGAGATGCCGCCGGTAACCAGCGCCTCTTCAATCATGGTATCCAGGGCATCAGCAAGGTCATTTGCCCTGTCTTTCATGGCCTCTTTTATGGTTACGCTTTGCATGTGGAGTTCGTCTTTCAGGGTTGCCGCATGGGTGAATATGTTGATGGCAGTAAAGATTGCCACAACGCTTACAACAAGCCCCTCAGCAACAGCCAGAAACTTCCACCTCATGCTTTGATTAGACAAGCCCATAAGCACCATAATAAAAGAATCGGGAACCCTCCCGCAATATATACAATTTAGTATTCACAAAGCCTGCACTATCCCTGTCCGGACAGCCCTCCCCCGTATCTTCTTTATATTTCATGGTAGCACAAGAAAGAAAGGGGCGGCTCCGCCCCCCTTCAGAACCCCCTGCAAGGGGACCAGTCCCCTTGACCCCGTAAATGGCTGGTTTGATATGAACAGTGCATCTTAATTTTACCATGCTTTTTTAAGAGGAGACTCTCCCCCGTATTTTAATACCAGCATTGTGATGTCGTCAAACTGAGGGGCATCTCCAATGAATGTTTGCAGGGCATCCACGATGCGCCCTACCAGGTGATTTGCGCTGTCGTTGCCGCCGTTGCTTAACAGACGCTCCAGAGCGGGGGCGTCAAATGGTTGTTGGTTTGCATCTATAGCGTCAGTGATACCGTCGGTGTATATAAAGATACCGTCGCCCTTTTTGAGGGATATTGTGTTTTTGGTGAATGTGAAATCGTCCACAATGCCCAGTGGAATATCGGCATTGATCTTCATTTCCTTGGGTTTGTCGGAGGCGTAGAGCAGATATGGGGGATTGTGTCCGGCATTGCTGAAGGTCACCTCTCCCGTGCAGACGTCTATGATTGCGAGGAAGAATGTCACGAACATGCCGGAATTCTGTGCGCAAAGCTCCTTGTTGAGCGCCCCGAGGATCTCATCAGGCGACGTATATAGCGTGGCAAAGGCCCTGAGTGTGGTCTTGGCCGCAGACATTATGAGGGCGGCATGTACGCCCTTGTCCGACACATCGCCGATGGCAAAGCAGAGATGAGTGTCATCCATCGGGAAGAAGTCGTAGAGGTCCCCGCCGACCTCCCGTGCCGGTTGCAGAAACGCAAAGAGATCGATTCCGTATCTGTCCTTTACGCAGGAGAAGTTCGTAGGCAGCATGTTCATCTGTATGTCACGGGAGAGCTTCAGGGATTGCTCCAGCTTATGTTCCCTGACGCTGCTGAAGTACATCGAGGCATGGGTGCAGAATATGTCGATCATCTTTCTGTCCCACTGGCTGATGGCGTTGCGGTTTTCTATCAACAACATGTTGCTGACCTCGTCGCCGGTCTTTAGGCATGTAATCAGTGGTGGGGCAACTGTAAGGAGAGAGTCGTTGGAATCGGCATTGATGTCGGTTTTTTTTGCTGTCGTTGGTGCAGATGCAGCCTCAAAGGCTCTCTTGAGCATCGCAAGGGTGTCGGTGCTGACGAGTTCGGCAACCCTCTTGCCTTTGGCCTGCTCATACACACCGGCGCCGCTTATGACCGTTAGATTGTCTATCTTGTTGTCGGTGAGGATGAGCGAGTATGCGTCGCCCGCCGTGTTTGTATCCAGGGTCAGGATCGAGTTTAGTTGTACCAGCACCTCTGAAAAAAAGCTGTCTATGAGTTTTACGTCAAAGAGTGACTTTGATGACTCTATCAGTTTTTCCAGGGCGCGCAGATTGCCGTCTATGGTCATGATATCTCGGTATGACCTTATGGCTGCCACCGTGGAGGTGATTAACTTCTGTCTTTGGAGTTCGTTTTTTTCCTTATAATCATTTATATCGTAATTCACTATGATGGATTCTTCCGGGGCCAATCCCGGTTGACCTGTGCGCAGGACTATCCTGACGAACCTGTTCTTTAGCGTTTCCCTTATGTATTTGACGACGTCAAGTCCGGCGTGGTCGTTTTCCATAACCACGTCCAGGAATATCAGGGCGGTGTCAGGGTGTTTGGTGATCTCATGGATTGCCTCCCTGCCCGTATATGCGCTGATGAACTCCAACCCTCTGTTTTCTATAGTAAACGACTTCAGTATCATCAGCGTCACCTCGTGTACCCCCGGCTCGTCATCAACGATCATTACCTTCCACCTGGCACTGGCGCCGGTTAACGGTGCATCTTGCCCGTTGCTACTGTCCTGAAACAGGTCGTCCAACTCATCAGACATGGCACAAACCTCCTTGCCACAATTTGGTTCAGGTTAGCATATCAAGCATCACGTTGTCAATGGAGCGAATTCTACGGGTGCATAAATTCTTCATCAGACCTCACTGCGCCTCTGCATGAGGAGTTTATTGCAGCTCCTTCAACGCTGTCTCCTCGGAGTCGTAAACATTAAAGAGGGTGTTGTAAAAGCCGGTTAGTTTAAATATTCGCTCTATGCGTTCGTTCATGGCAACGAAGATGATTTTTCCCCCTTGCTCCTGGAGCTTTTTGGCCAGTGTGACAAAGCTGTTAAGTCCAGCGCTTGATATAAACACCAGGCCACTTACGTTAATTATAAAATGCAGCTCGCCATTGGCAATACACGTTTCTATTATACCAGTGAACTCTCGTGCGGTAGAGCTGTCGAGTCTGCCGTTAATTGCTATAATCGTTATGTTGCCGTTCTTACGGGTCAGGATTTCCATGCCGTCTCCATGTTTTATTGCTGTTTTAACTTAGTTTTTTGGTTAACGTCAGCACCCCAATGCCGTTTTTGTGTTCGTAACGCATCTCATCCATTACCTGTCTTATAAAGTAGATTCCCATGCCACCGGGTTTTCTGTCTGTAAGATTAGCGGTAAGGTTCGGGGCAGGCACGGAGTCATAGTCAAACGGGCGTCCGTTATCTCTGATGGTGATTACAAGTTTGTTGTCAGTGACGGCAACACCAAGGTTCAGCCACGCTTGTTCCGGGGTATCATAGGCATATTTGATAATATTTGTGCATGCCTCCTCAACGGCCAATGTTGAGTCAAACCCAACGTCTTCACTCAGACCAAGTGATTGGGCCGACACTGCAATGAAGTCCACGATTGCAGGTATATTTTCAAGTCCGCCTGTTACGGTTAGTTTGAAGTGTATTGGGGGTGGCAGCTTTTTCATGGTCATCACCCTGATGGCATCAACCTGTGGAGCGTCTTGCGGAAACTCATTTACGTGGTGTCAGGTATGGCCGTAACGAGGCATTTGGAGGGTAACATTCGGGTCATATCCAGGGCCACAGCCGCATGTCCGCATAGTGTTTCAAGCAGGCACTCATCCTCTGACTTATTACTCATAGCTATTGTCCTTTTTTTTCTTTTATCCGTCTGTTATACCTGACAGGGTATAATGTTGCTCTAAAATGGACGGTAGGGGATTCGAACCCCCGACCCCCACGTTGCGAACGTGATGCTCTCCCAACTGAGCTAACCGCCCTTAAGTGACCGCCCACGGAATCATGTAACCGACACTCTT
>NZ_JABXWD010000030.1 GCF_019173545.1 Candidatus Magnetobacterium casense
ATTAATATAATAATATTCGTCCCTACATAAAAAATAATAGACCTTCGCATTGGCAATATATTCAATGGTTTATACGGATTTTAGAAGGCTATCATCTGGAACTTCCGTTTTAAAGAGGATACGATTACTCGTTGCTCATGGTCCAAACAAGAAGAGATTAATTGAAACTGTTAAAGAAAAACATCCCGATGAAATTCCTTATATCATGTTGTCGCCGAGGTCTCTATAGCTATGTATGATTTAGACTGCAACAATGAAACTTTAATGGCTATTTTTGGCATATGTTTACCATATGATAGTGATAGTGACAGACCGATAATAGATATTTCGATCAAAAACGATGACGACGATGATTCATGGACTACAGAACCTTTTCTTTTAGATACCGGCGCTGATGTTTCTATAATAAACTCCCAGAAGGCAAGACGTATTGGTTTGAACCCCAATATATACACTGGTACAACGACAATAGGTGGCATTACAGGTGGTGGGAAATTTCGTCTGAGGGAAGTAAGAGCACGGATAAATGGCGTGGAGTTAACATTCACACTTGCCTTTGGGCCTAAGATGATACATGGTATAAATATCTTGAGTTATAGGGCGGTCTTGTCGGCATTCTTACTCGCCTTCGAGTATGATCGAATAGCCTTATTCCCCAGGTAAGCAGGAGAGTAGAAGTAACTATAACAAGCAGGAAGGGGTCAAGGGGGCTGGCCCCCTTGCAGGGGAGGTCTGAGGAGGGGGCGGAGCCGCCCTCCTTCTTTCTTTTCTTAGGGGTGAATATTGTTATACATGTTTCTGCTCTCTTGCTTAAGACCCCATCGCCCCCTGAGGTCCACCCCTAAGCCGCCTATCAAAGCCGCCACCGGAGATTGACCCCCCTCCACGGAGGCGGCCCATCGGCGGATTACCCCCTGACGACCTTGACGGCGGTTACCACTAATCAGTCCGGAACTCGTCTATTGTTGTGCTTGAGGTTATAGATTTTCTTGCTGGTTCTGTTTTCCATCCGCATCAGTTTTCTACGTTCTTGCTTTGTCAATTTGCCGTCGCTTTTCATTCTTGTTTCGGTCTGCCTGATGTTTGCCTGTCGTCTTTCCAGCCTCCCGGCCTCATCAGGGGTGAGTTGACCACTCTTAACGCCCTGGTCTATCCTCCGTTGCTGATTGCGCTCACGCCACTCGACTGCAGGGTCGCCGGCAAAGGCAACGCCCGTGCAAAACATACAGATACAGCCCGCTACTAACACATACTTCGATAGCCTGTCCATGTCTCCTCCGTTTTTAAAATATTGCTCTTTACGTTGCTGATTAATCCCTGACGCTTCTGACCTTCCTGAGCAGCTCGCCAACCTCAATGCTGAAGTCAACGCCCTGTGGGGCATCCGCAAGGGAGAAGCCGCCCTTAACGGCCTTACCGCCGGCGTCTATGACGTAGATGCCCTGGGCAGAACCCACAATCGTGTATACACCTAAATCGACATCACACCCTGAGGAGCGTGCCTCCTGACGCTGCTTGAGAAACAGTACCACCTCATCCCCGGCCTTGAGATAGACCGTGTCCGACACCCTCAGCCCCACGCCATCGACCTCGCCGCCCAACTGCTCAACCGTAACCACGGATGTGCCCGCACCCTTGACGTATTCACCAACGCTAATCGTTGAGCGGGTGACGATCCGCTTGCCGTCCTCAATCCACTGCGCCGTGACCGCACTGACCCTGCCGCGAACCACAACATCGGCCCCACGCGTCAAATCCGCCGTCTCCAGGGCCACCATCAGCGCCATCGCAGGCACGCCAATCAGACACGGCAACACCGCTGCTAATAAAGTCCTCACTCCTGTCATGCTCGCACCTTTTCTTTCTATAATCCTGTAATGTTGATTTTGTGTGCGAGACATCCTGCACCAAAGCCGTTGTCGATGTTCACGACTGCGATCCCCGGTACACACGAGTTGAGCATGGCAAACAGTGCGGTCAGACCACCGAGGTTTGTCCCATAGCCCTGGGACGTCGGCACTGCCACAAGCGGCTTTGACGTCAACCCCCCGATGACCGAAGGCAAGGCGCCCTCCATCCCGGCAACAACCACGATAACCCGTGCCTCGTCAAATAGTTTCATGTTGCTTATGACCCTGTGCAGCCCCGCCACGCCAATGTCAAAGACCGTACCACAGGCGCTGCCCAGAAATGTCGCAGTCAACTCGGCCTCCTCTGCCACGGCTATGTCGGACGTCCCGGCGGAGACCACAAGTATGTGTCCCTTGGTCTGAGGGCTTCCTCCGGCCATGATAATGCGTGACTGCGGATAAAAGCGTGCCCCCTCTATCGCAAGGCCACTGAAGACCTCTTCGCTGGTGCGGGTGATGAGCACCCGGCCACTGTTGTCATAGAGCCTGCGCGCTATTGCGATAACCTCGTCAACACCCTTGCCCTGCCCATAGACCACCTCCGTAATGCCGCTGACCAGTTGTCTGTGATGGTCTATCCTGGCAAACCCGATGTCCTCGTATGGCAGGTGCCTGAACCTGTTGAGCGTCTCATCCAGGGTACTCCTGCCATCCTTAAATGCCACAAGCAGTTGTTCTATAACATGCCTGTCCACGGTATCAAAACTCCTTTCGCAGTTGCCGACTCATCAGCTCGTTGACGGCCTTTGAGGGGCTTTTTCCCTCGTGGATGACCCTGTAGACCTGTGTTACAATGGGCATTTCCACATGGGCTACCTTTGACAGCTCAAATGCCGAGTGAGAGGTCTCTATCCCCTCGGCCACGGCGTTTGTCTCTGAAACAATTTCGCCTGTTGTCTGTCCCCTGGCAAGTTGCAAACCAACGGTGTAGTTCCTGGACAATTGCCCCGTGCATGTCAGCACGAGGTCACCCATGCCGCTGAGACCGGAAAACGTCTGTGCAGTGGCGCCGAGCTTGACCCCCAGGCGCGTGATCTCAGCCAACCCTCGCGTGATCAACGCCGCACGCGCATTGAGACCCAGCTCAAGGCCATCACAGATGCCGGCCGCTATGGCAATGACGTTTTTCAACGCCCCACCAAGCTCTATGCCCAACATGTCGTCGTGCGTATAGACTCGAAAATAATCCGTGTTAAAAACCTCCTGCAGGTGATGTCCACGTGAGATGTCCGTAACTCCAAGGGTAATGGCAGTGGGTTTTTTGGATGCCACCTCGGCAGCAAAACTCGGCCCCGAAAGCACTGCCATCTCATGCGGACAGTATTGCCGGATAATCTCCGAGGCGGTCTTTAGCGTCCCCTTTTCGATCCCCTTGATGGCAGAGACTATGATCGCATCACCGACCATGTGGGCACGCATATTGTGCAAAACACCCCTTACAAACTGAGACGGTACAACAAGAAGCAAGATCGGTGCCCCCCCGGCTGCCTCGCTGATGTCATCCGTGGGGGTAACCCTCTCCGACATCATGAGTCCAGGCATGTAGAGGTGATTGACCCTGTTGGCCCTGATCCCATCCACAACGTCCCTCTCAAGGCTCCAGAGCATAACCCGTAACCCCTTTTCACCCAGAAGATTGGCCAGCACGCTCCCCCAACTGCCTGCGCCTATTACACTTATATCGTACTTCATAACCGATAATAGTATAACACTAAGTAGTAAAGAAAGAAAAAATAAAAATGCAGCCATCACAGGGCAAGCAGGGCAATCGCATTTAACCGTAAGAGAAAAGAAAGTGGCGGCTCCGCTTCTTTGTTGTTCCAGGAGGGGGCAGTGCCCCCCGGCTCAATACGCTCCTTGACCCTGTAAAAGACTGGGTGATAAGTCCAGAGAGGCAGGTGGAGTGCGATTGTTGGAGAAGGGGTTGACAATGATCTTCAAGATACATTACAATAAACGATGGATGAAAATTTAATAGCGCTTGACAAGAGGGTTACAGTATTAGAGGAGAAACAAAAAAACCTTGAGGATAAGATAGACCATAAGTTTGACATTCTTGTTCAGAAGATAGATATTCTGGCTATATCCATGAGCAGTCGAATGGATAGCATTGAAAAGAATCTGGGACAACAGATAGATGGTGTTGAAAAAAATCTGAATCAACGGATAGACGGTGTTGAAAAGAATCTGGGACAACAGATAGATGGTGTTGAAAAAAAGCTGAACCAACGGATAGACGGTGTTGAAAAGAATCTGGGACAACAGATAGATGGTGTTGAAAAAAATCTGAATCAACGGATAGACGGTGTTGAAAAAAATCTGGGTCAACGGATGGATTTTCTGGAAGAAACCATTGATGACAAGATATCTAACAGGGTCGATAAGGCCAAAATTCAAGTAATTATATGGATTGTAGGGACAGGTTTAACGCTTATCTCGTTAGTCACAACAATACTGATAAAGGTATGGAAGTAGTCCATGTGAGTTAGATTGATGCCATTGGTACCCTTGGCATTAGTCGGGGGAATTAGCAGTTTCATTGAGGAGGTCTTGTCGCATGTTTAAGGGAGGTTATAGAGCGGGAAGTATTTTTTTAACTATCCTTGTGGGTGGCATAATTATTGCTATTGTTGGGGGTAGCGGGGGCGGACGGATGGACAACAATTCCATCGAATGGGCATCAGTATAATTTAATTAGTTGTAGTATATGGGACGATTGTTAGGGGCACAACCCTGTTTAAGTTAGAATAAGAATACTATGTACACAAAAGGAGAGACACTATGAGATGGTTTTACAATCTAAAGATCAGTAGCAGGTTGGTAACGGGTTTTGTACTTGGTGCATTGATTGCTGGTATCATAGGCTACATTAGCTACGTCAACATTCACAAACTCGATGATATGGACACGATGTTGTATGAAAAGATGACCGTCCCCCTTGGCATTGCAGGTGAACTTTCAGCTTCGTTTCAAATGAGCAGAATAAACATGCTCAGACTGATCCAGCACAGGGATATCGCTGAAAGGGACAAGTACATTGACAGGCTATCTGAAATAAAAGAAGAGACAAAGAAGCATGTCGTCGATTACGAAAAAACGTATATAGATGACAATGACCGGGCAATATTCAAACAGTTCATGGATGTAAACAAAGAGTATGAAACGTATGTTGACAGGATTGTAGACCTGGTAAAGGCCGGCAAGAATGAAGAGGCGAGCACTCTTTTTTATGGCGAGGTTGAGAAGATAAAGGACAAAGAGCAGGAGGTTCTTAAAAAAGTCATGGAATACAACGAAAAAGCCGCAAAAGAGACATCTGATAAAAACACCGTCCACGCTAACGCAACAGGTCGTCTGATGATAATAATCAGCATTATCGGAATGGTTGTAGCCGTTGCACTTGGTCTTTTCATATCAAACTCTATATCCAAACCATTAAAGGCTATGGTCAAGGCGGCTGAGGATATTGCCCATGGAGATTTAAGTGTCAACGTTGAGTATAATGCAAGGGATGAGGTTGGCACACTTGCCGGGGCGTTTATGGAGATGATCAAAAAGATAAAGCTGCTCACCTCTGATGCTGATATGCTTGTCAAGAACGCTGTTGAGGGCAACCTGGCCAACAGGGCAGATGCGACCAAACACGAAGGAGAATATCTCAAGATCATAGACGGGATAAACTCTACGTTGGATGCCATAATCGGGCCGCTTAACATGGCCGCCGATTACATTACCCGAATAAGTAAGGGTGACATCCCTGATAAGATAACCGCCGAATATCGTGGTGATTTCAACAACATCAAAAATAATCTTAACAAACTTATAGAGGCAGAAAACGAGATCGTTGCACTGGCCGAAAACCTGTCGGTGGGTAATCTCATGGTCAAGATAAAGGCCCGTAGTGAACAGGACAAGCTAATGCAGGGTCTACTGCGTATGACAAACAAGCTGACCGAGGTCGTACTTGATGTACAACAGGCCTCTGACCAGGTGGCAACCGGTAGTCAACAGATGAGCTCTACGTCACAGGAGCTTTCGCAGGGGTCCTCTGAGCAGGCGGCGGCGGCAGAGGAGGTGTCCTCCTCGATGGAGCAGATGACTGCAAACATCAGGGGTAACTCGGACAACGCCCAGGTGACGGAGAAGATAGCCCAGAAATCCTCAAGTAGTGCCAAGGAAGGTGCAAGGGTCGTTATTCAGACCGTTAAGGCGATGAAGGACATATCAGAAAAGATAAAGATTATCGAGGACATTGCAAGGCAGACAAATCTTCTGGCCTTAAATGCGGCCATTGAGGCGGCAAGGGCAGGGGAGCATGGCAAGGGGTTTGCCGTGGTGGCCTCCGAGGTGAGGGAGCTGGCCGGGAGGAGTCAGACGGCGGCAGCGGAGATAAACAACCTTGTAACGTCAAGCGTGGATGTATCCGAAAGGGCAGGTGAAATGCTCAACGCCATGCTTCCGGACATCCAGAAGACCGCCGAACTCGTTCAGGAGATAACAGCCTCCTCTGTTGAGCAAAACAGCGGCGCCGAGCAGATAAACAAAGCCATCCAGCAGTTGGATCAGGTTATACAGCAAAACGCCGCCGCTGCCGAGGAGATATCATCAACGTCGGAGGAGCTGTCCGCACAGGCACAGCAGTTGCAAGATATAATGACCTTCTTCAGGACCGATGAGAGGGGTGGAAGTGGGTTCGCCAGAAAAAGCAAGCCTGCACCAAAGAGACCCGCAATAAAGACAGCGGAGACTGAGAGACATGTGGTAAAACATCCAGGTAAGGCCATAGAACATGCACCTGCAAGACGCACCGGTATGTTTGTCAAGGTAGAGCAAGAGGACAGAGACGATTGTCATGACACTGAGTATGAGAAATACTAGCTCATGTTACGCATAGAAATAAAAAAAGGTTTAAAGGTTTCAATAACTGTATAAAATGTGTACTGTGGATATAGATAAATGGGGTCAAGGGGACTTCTTCGTGCCCGGGGCAGGTGCGACTTTCAGCCAGGGGTTGCCAACCCCCTGCTGCGACAAGATTGCGCCTCGCCCCTCCCCTTGCGGGGGGTTCTAAAGGGGCCAGGAGCGTCCTGGAGCGAAAAAGAAGCGGAGCCGCCCCTTTCTCGTACCCCCCTAATGGTATGAATGCAACTTAGTATCAGATGTTAAGGGCACGTCTGCGGCAGTCGGTGAATCTCAGGCTTTGCAGCACGGTGGCTATCTCCTCTGCGGACATGATACAGCGCACGGCGCCAAGCTCTATGGCTTGCTTGGGCATACCAAAGACAACGCAACTGTCCTCATCCTGCGCAATCGTCATTCCGCCTGCGTTGGCTATATCGAGGATGCCATCGGCGCCGTCTCTTCCCATGCCGGTCAGGATTATGCCAGCGGAGGTCCTGCCATAGTACTGCGCAACAGACCTGAACGTCAGCGTGACCGACGGACAGTGGCCGTCATAATTTGCCCTGTTGAGACAGTTAAACCTACCCTGACTGTTGATCTCCAGTTGAACCCCCTCCTGGGGGAAGTAGATATTGCCCGGTGTTGGGGGCTGTCCGTGAGGGGCCTTGACTATCTTGAGCTTACACTCCTGCGCCAGCCAGTCTATAAAGCCGTCGAGGAAGCCCTCGCTGATGTGTTGCACGCACAGTATGGGTGCAGGAAAATCGGCGGGGAGATTCTTAAATATGCCGTGCAGCACCTGTGGGCCGCCCGTGGAAGCCCCTATGGCCACCATCCTTATGTGATGGGGATTTTCTATTGTCGGGGGACTCGATAGTTTTCCTGCCCTGATGTCTGTTTGCGGCCTTTTCTTGTGCCTGGTAAATGCCACCACGCCTGAGAGTATCTTAACCTTTGAGGTCAACTCCCGTGCGTGTACCTCAAAATCACCGTCGAGTATCCCCTTGGGCTTGGGAAAGACATCTATTGCCCCATTGTCAAGGAGCTCAAAGATGGTATGCGTCTGATGCGCCTGTACCGATACGCTTATCACAAGGATCGGAAGCGGAAACCGCTCCATCACCGTTCTGGTAAACACGAGGCCGTCCATCCCAGGCATGTGAAGGTCGGTGCAGATCACATTCGGCGAAAGCACCGGTATCATCCGGAGGGCCTCCGCTGCATTGGTAAACCCCCCAACCACCTCTATGTCGGGGTCGTAGGCCAGCATACGCTTTAGCACTGCCAGCGCTATCTGAGAGTCATCTATTAACAACACCCGTACTTTTTTCATTTATCGTTGTCTTCCTAAATAAGTCGCTTTAATACGTCCAATAAGACTTTGTGATCAAACGTTGGTTTGGTTATGTAGGCGTTTGCTCCGGCCTTCATGCCTCGTTTCTTGTCTTCGTCGCTGGATAATGCCGTAATAAGCACTATGGGCAGGTCCTTGTACTTTTTGTCTGCCCGTATTGTTTCGGCCAGTGTCAGGCCGTCCATGTTTGGCATCTGGATATCTGACACTACGGCATCAAATTCGCGTGTGGGCAGCTTATTGAGGGCATCCAGGCCGTCTATTGCCGTGACCACCTCATAGGCCGCACTGTCCAGTACCCGTTTGATTAGAGTGCGGGTTGTGATCGTGTCCTCCACCAGCAATATGCGCCGCACCCGTGACTGCTGCTGGACAACCTCCTCCGATATGCGCACGGACTTCCGCTTTAGCGCACTCCTGATAAGGTCGGCGGGATTTAAGATGGCACAGACCTCGCCGGTTTCCAGGATCGCAGCCCCGGATATGTTTCTCACCCGCTGCAGGAGCGTGCTGTAGCGCTTGAGGACAACCTCCTGTTCGTCAACTATCTGTCCCACGATGATCCCAACATGTTGGTCATCCGATGATAGGATTATACAGGTCATGGACTGCTCCCCACCCCCCATGCCCTTAGCGGAGGGTACCCTGTCAAGTTCAAGGAGATCGGACAGGTGTACTACCGATATGGGTTGGTCTTCATACTTTATGGTATCGCGTCCCTCGCGCCTGAATATGTCCTTCCTGTTAAGCACAAAGGACTTTGTGACAAACTCAACCGGTATGGCAAACCTCAGGCCTGCCACAAGGACCACCAGGACTCGTGTTGTGGTCATGTTTACGGGCATTTTCAACCGAAACACACACCCCTTGCCCTGTACCGATTCCACCCTTGCACTACCCTTGAGCGCCTCCATCTTGGTAGCGACAACATCAAGACCAACTCCCCTGCCGGAGACGTCCGTAATCATACCGCTGGTTGACAGTCCTGGGGCAAAGATAAGCCCATGTATCTGGGCAAGGGTCATCCCCTGGAGCTGTTCTTCGGTGGCGAGTCTATGTTTGAGGGCTGTCCTTTTTATCTCTTCGGTATTGAGGCCGCCTCCGTCGTCCCCGACTTCTACGACTATCTGATTGGCGTGTTTGTACGCCCTCAAGACAATTGTTGCCACAGCGGGTTTGCCGCAGTTGAGGCGTTCCTGAGCGCCTTCTATGCCGTGGTCTATGGCATTGCGCAGCAGGTGCATTATCGGGTCCTTGAGTTCCTCTATGATTTGTCTGTCAACGGTGGTCTCGCCGCCCTCTATGACTAGGTCTACGCTCTTGGACAACGCCACGGATATATCCCGCACCAGCCTGGGAAACACCCGAAACAGCGTCTTTATCGGCAAGATGCTCACGTTTCTTATTTCGTAGTGCAGCTTCTTTGTCACCGATTCCAGTCTTGTATTGTCGCCGTGCCAGCCGGTTTTCAGTTCGTTGAGGGAGTTGTTCAGCTTTTCAAACCGTGAACGTTGGAGATTAAAGAAGTCAACGAGGGTCTTTGACAACAACTCGTTGCCGTGAGCCATATCTTTGAGCATAATGTATCTTGAAAGCACATCGCTGCTCCAGTCATCACAGAATGACATTATACCGTTTATCTCCTTGAACCTGTGGATGATACTGGTCTTTGTAACCGACAGTTCACCGGCGTGGGTCATCAGGCTGTCGAGCTTTCTGGTATCGACGCGGATGGTCTCTATGCGATTTTTGCCAAGTTCGAAATTAATGGGGATATCCGCTTTGGGCGGTTTATACTCCGGGGGTGTTTCTTGCGGTTGGGCAACATCCATTGTCTGAGGCTCAACGACATGGACGGGGATAGCAGCGGTTGCCTCAGCAGCGGCAGTTGTTGCACCCACAGCCGTCGTCTCAGCAACAGGAGGCGGCTCATCCACAGGCGTTGGTTCAACAGCAGGGGGCAGCTCAACAACGGCAGTTGCCTCAACAACGGCGCTTGCCGGTTCCTGTGGAGGAGGAGGAGGTTCTCCAGGCTCCTCTCCCTGGGACTGTGGGAGGGGGCGAGTCTTGGAGGTTGGCATATCCCTGTCGAGTCTTAGATACTCAAGGACACCCTTGACCTCTATCCCAGGCCTGGCATCCGTGGTGGCCTCGGCTACAAACTTGCCGATTGCGTCAACCACGGGATAGATCCTCGCTATTATCGCCGGGGTAAAGACGATGTCGCCTCGTTGTGCCTTTCCAAACAGGTCCTCAAGGGCGTGCGATACCTCCATCACCTTGTAGACCCCCAGCATCCTGGCAGACCCCTTCAGGCTGTGCGCCTCCCTGAACATCTCCTGAAGGATGTCCTTGTTGTCGGGCTGCTGCTCTAACTGCATGAGGCCGCTTTCAAGCACGCTCAGGTGCTCGTCACTCTCAAGCTTAAAGAGATCGCGCATCTCTATGTCTTCAATCATGAGAGAAGAAAAAGAACAAGGAGGGCGGTTTGTGGCAGGGGTGCCCCACCCCCTCCGCCCCCTCCTTGACCTCCCCCGCAAGGGGTCACGGACCCCTTGACCCCTTCCTGCGTAGGCTTTGAACTATATCCAATGACCACATAATTCTCAATGTTAATACTCATAATACCCTTATATCATGTCTTTGAGGTTTTGCGAGACCTCGGTTAGTTTCTGGATAGCAACCTTTGTCTGACTAATGCCGGAGGATGTCTCTTTGGCGCCGATGTTGATGGAGTTCATAGCCTCTACTACCTGACTGATGGCCAGGGATTGCTGTTTGATGTTGAGGAATATCTGTTTGGAGCTTTCAAATGAGGTCTTTACGGCAAACAGGACGCCATTGAAGGCGTCTGCTGTTCTTTGGACGAGTGCCATTTCCTCTTCGACGGTTTTTGTGCCGTCTTCGGTGACCATGACCGTCATGTCGGTGGCCTTACGGATGTCGTTTACTAGGGCGTTTATCTGGTCTACGGCCTTTTTGCTTTCATCGGCGAGCTTGCGGATCTCCATTGCTACGACGGAGAAGCCCGTGCCATGCTCTCCGGCTTTGACGGCCTCAACTGCGGCATTCATAGCCAGCATCTTGGTTTCACTGGCAAAGTCGGTGACCAGGCCGGTGATCTTTCCGATCTGTCCGGTCTGCTCGCTGAGGTGCAGGATGTGTTCGGCTACGGCGCGAACCTTATCCTTGAGGTTGATCATCCCGTTGAGCATCTGGTTGACGGTGACGTTGCCGCCCTCGGCGATGGCCATGGCCTTTTCCGTTCCCAGGGCGGAGGACTCGGCCTGTTCGGCGGATTGACGTGCCGAGGAGGTCAGCTCATCCATCGTGGTTGTGGTTTCGTTGACGGAGACCGCCTGTTGTTTTGCCACGCGCTCGTGCTGGTTGATGGTCGTGGCAAGCTCCGATGAGGTCGTCGTGATGTCGCTGACTATCAGGTTCAACGACTTGCCGATACTTCCAGACCAATACAGCCCAACACCAACTATGATAAGCACAAGCACTATGCCAAGGCTCCACATCACAACATTGAGGCGATGCAGGGTGGCAAAGGCCTCGTCTTCGTTGATTGTAGCTACCAACGTCCATTGAGTTTGTAACCCCTCTATCTTTAACGGTGCGTGTGTAAACAACACCTTATCGTGCAGGTAATTGACGCCTTCTTCCAGGTCATGGTTTGTAGTATGGGAGGACTCTTTGCCCAGGAGGTCTTTGGTGTTGATTACATCTATGGTGGTGTTGTTTTTTTTGAGCTTATCTATGGTCTCCTGCGGGGTGCCGGCAATTTTCAGTTTTCTGAAAAACTCGGCGGGGTCTTCTATAAACATCCGCGAGTCGCTATGCATATCAAAACCATGGTCTACTATATAGCTTTCGCCGGTCTTACCCATACCGATCTTTTCCCAACTCTTGCTGCTGGTCATTATGTCGTTTATCTTTTTGAGCGATATCTGGAATATGAGTACACCGACCTTTTGATCGCCGTCGTATATGTTGGTAGCAACAAAGGCCGCAGGGACGTTGTATGAGGGTACGTATGGGGCAAAGTCGGCAACGGTCACAAATTCCTTGTCGTTTGAGGCAAGGGTGGCCTCAAAGGTCTTGGCAATATTGGTGTTGCTGTAGGGGCCATTTAGCAGACTCGTTGCGAAGTCTACTTCCTTGGAAGTGCTATACACTATGTAGCCGGTCTTTGGCTCTACCAGAAAGACATCGTAATAGCCAAATTTCTCGAAAAAGCTCAGGATCGTGGGGTGATACCTTCTGTGAACCCTGCTGTAGGTGGAGGGGTCCGGGGAGGAGATGTACTTGTGTTTGTTGTCAATCTGGTATGGACTTGAGGAGATGTAGAGGTGTTGAAGTATCCTGGTTGTTTTATTCTTAGGCCACCACACCTCAACGGCGTTTTCGGAGGCGCCATCGGTGTGCTCTTTTTGGTATACGTATCTGGCTCTCAACGACTCCTCGTTGGTGGTTGCGTTTTCGTCGTACAGGGTGCCCAACTCTTGTACGACCTTGTAAAACGCACTGTTAAACTCCAGCATTGCATCTATGATAGCCCTGTTTGCCGCCATAGAGGTTGCCTGGTGAGCAATTAGCCTGAAGTGTTCTTCGATCTGCTCCTTTTTTGTCTCCCTGATAAATGTGAGCTGATTTTGCACTGATTGTTTTATGGTGCCACTTGCCTTTACATACGAGTAGCTGCCTATTAATATGAAGGGCAACAGACCCAGTGCCAAAAACAAAATGATCAACTTGGTTCTCAGTTTAATCTTAATAAAAAATTCCATAAATCTTCTCCTTTGTTTTCTATCACAGGCAGATGAAATCTGCAAGTATATCAGGATTCTTCGTTGACAACCAGGTCACCGCCAGTCAATAATTTGTGCAGATCGACAATGGGCAACAGTCTTTCGCCATAACGGATGGTGCCCTTAAAATATCGTTCGGCAGTGGAGTACTCGGAAACTGAAACGTTTATGATATCGCCCTGTCTGGGATAGACAACGTCAATGACGTCGTCGATTACGACACCGACCACCATGTCCTCCACCTGTATGACGACCACCCTGGCATTGGCATATGAGGTGGCAGCGGTCAGATTCAAGGCGCCCCTGACGTCTATGAGCGTGAGGATTTCTCCGTGGAGGTTCATGCTTCCAACGATGTGTCCCGGACAACATGGGATTACACGAACGTCTCTAACCCTGGAGAACTCAACAATCTTACTTACACTGGGGATGTCACTGCCTGCTTTACCGGCGTCTGCTGATTTGATCTCCAGGCCAAAGTGCTCGTCGTTGATACTCACCACGGCCAGGGACATGGATTGTTTGACGTAGTCGTGTTTTTTGACGAGGAGGAGGTTTGTCGCCCGTTTGAGGTATATGTCCCTGTGATGCTCAGACGCACAGGCAATAAAGTATCCTTTGTCGGTAGTGGTGGCGTCCTCCGGCAAACTTACGACATCGGGATGCCCCTGCCCTTGCAAAGACCTGTCACACTGGATCAGTCTCTTGTAGTCAAGCAGCATTATAACCTCTTGCCGTATCTTGGCAAATGCTGTTACAAAGTCGTACATATAAACGTTTGTGTCACTGAGGGCATTGATGTCCTCCATGTCGCCCTCTGCGATGGTACCGACATCCTGCACATCTGATACAATCAGCCCGTAGGAGGCATCTTTCATACCGATGACAATGATTTTATCGGTTATCTTGTATCGCATGGGTGACTGCCCCATTCTTACATTGAGGTCCATGACCGGTATGACCTTGCCACGGTAGTTCAACATCCCTATGACGTAGTGCGGCACATTGCAGGCGGGTCTGAGTTCGGCAAGCCACACGATCTCCTCCACCGCCTCCGCAGGCAACGCAAAGCCCAGACCCTCTACGTTAAAGGTCGTATAAAATGCTGCTTTCATGTGCATAAAAGAAGGTTCTGCCTTCCCCCTCCTCCCCTCAGCCTCCCTCAAGAAGTAAAGAAAGGGGCGGCTCCGCCCCCCTTCAGAACCCCCCGCAAGGGGACCAGTCCCCTTGACCCCGTAAAAAAATCATGTATTCTGTATTTAATCCAATCTAAATCTGCGATAAGGCTAAGGTTTATATAAAAACTTCTGTCCATGTATTTTAGTTATCCTAAACCAGGTATTTCGTTTCTATTATTTTGTTAAAGGCGTCTTCAAAGGTCTGAAAGTGCTTTAGGGCGGCGTCTGTATCGCCCTTTCTGATTGAGAGGAGGACGCGGAAGGCCGATGGTTGCAGTTGAGTCAGGCCGGCTTTTTCGGTCTCTTTTTTCAGTTTGCCGACGAGCCTTTCTATGGTATCGTTGTCTTGGTCGTCAAATGCCTTTTTTATTGTATCTATTTGCAGTGCGGTCTTTTTCAGGAACGTGGCCAGGTTGTCTTCTTCTGGTATTTCAATGCCCTCTTTGGGTTTAGGAGCTTGTGGGGACAGGAGCGGTATCCCTGTGATTGGTATTTGCTGGGTTTCGTTGAGGGATTCTTCGGGGCCGTAGCGTTTGATGATTTCGATAAGGTCATTTGCCCTGATTGGCTTTGTGATATAGTCGTCCATGCCTGCCTCAAGGCAACGTTCCCTGTCGCCCTTCATGGCGTATGCGGTCATTGCAATAACGGGGATTGAGCGGGTTGCCGGTGAGTCCTTGATTATCTTTGTTGCCTCAAAGCCGTCCATTACGGGCATATGCACGTCCATCAGGATTATATCAAAGCGGTTGTTTTTAAGCAGTTCAATGGCCTTTGCACCATCCACTGCCTCCGTCACGGCATAGCCTTGTTTTTTCAACACCTCCCTGGCCAGCAATCGGTTTGTGGCGTTGTCCTCTACCAGCAGGATATTTACGTCAACCTTAACCTCTCTGAAGGTTTCGGTCTTTTGAATCTCCGGTTTGGGTGGTGTCAACTGGGGAGTGATTGTTTTATTTTGGTCGATCAAGAGACGCTGGACTGTACTTATTACGTCTTTATACTTTATGGGTTTTATGATATAGCCTGCCAGGCCAAGTTGAGTACATCTTTCTATGTCGCCGGTGCGGTAGTTGGAGTTGAGTATGATGACCACAAAGCGGGTAAGCGTTGGGTCATGCACGATCTGTTCGGTCACCTTAAAGCCGCCGATTTCGGCAATTCTGACGTCCACAAAGACTATGTCGTAGGGTAGGCCGGCATCTCTGGCACGTCCGAGGTCTTCCAGTGCCTCTTTTGGTTCCTTGACCCTTTTTATTTCGGCGCCAAAATCGTTGAGCATCTCCTTGATAATCGTACAACTGGTGGCATATGTACAGACGGTGAGTATCCTCTTGCCGTTGAGGTCGAGTTCAGGTGGGGTTCTGTGCAGTTCCCTGATGTCTTTGACCCTCACCCTCACGGTGAAATGGAAGGTACTCCCTGCCCCTTCCTTGCTCTCAACCCAGATATCACCACCCATCAGGGAGACGAGTTGTTTCGATATGGTCAGTCCCAGACCTGTGCCGCCGTACTTTCGGGTAGTTGAGCCATCGGCCTGTGAGAAGGTGCTGAATATGTAGCCGATCTTGTCCTGTGGGATGCCTATGCCCGTGTCGGAGACCGAAAAATGTAACATGACAGAGTCTCCGTCGAGGCTGTCAGGTTCAACATTGACAACAGTTGCGACCTCGCCTTCGTCGGTGAACTTGAGGGCATTGCCCACGATGTTTATGATCACCTGACTGAGGCGTGCGGGGTCTCCAATCAGTTTCGTTGGAACGTTAGGTTTTATGCGACAATACAGCTCTATACCCTTCTTGTGCGCCTGAATTGAAAGCGTATCGAATATGTTTTCAACCAGCGGGTAGATGTCAAAGCCAACGCTTTCCAGGTCGAGCTTACCGGCCTCGATCTTTGAAAAGTCCAGGATGCTGTTGAGGATGGTCAGAAGGGAATTGGCCGATGTCAGTACCAGGTCGAGGTAGTCACGTTGTTGTTTTTTCAGTTCGGTGTCCAGGACAAACTCCGTCATGCCGATGATGGCGTTCATGGGGGTACGGATTTCGTGGGTGATGTTGGCAAGGAATTCGCTCTTTGCCTTGTTGGCAACCTCGGAGGCCTCTTTGGCCTTCTTAAGGGCTACTTCTATTGATTTGCGTTCCGTTATGTCCTCGTTAACCGCCAGGTAGTGTGTGACGGTGCCCTCGGCATCTCTGATGGGTGAGATAGTGGTGTTGTTCCAGTAGAAGGTGTTGTTTTTTCGCTTGTTCAGCAGCTCACCATGCCATGTATTACCCGCGGTTATGGACTTCCACAGGTCGGCGTAGACCTCCCTGGGGGTACTGCCCGATTGTAATATCTT
>NZ_JABXWD010000300.1 GCF_019173545.1 Candidatus Magnetobacterium casense
TCTCTCATCTGTTCAATTAGAGGCTTCTCCTTACAGTGACCTCAGAATCCTCAGCAACTTTGTGATGGTGATCTTGATGTCCTTGCGGTGGACGACCATATCGATCTGACCGTTTTTGAGCAGGAACTCTGCCTGTTGAAAGTCGCCGGGTAATTGTTGGCTGATGGTCTGCTGTATGACCCTTGCCCCGGCAAATCCGATTAGGGCCTTTGGCTCTGCGATTATCACATCCCCCAGCATGGCAAAGCTCGCACTGACCCCGCCAAAGGTCGGATCGGTCAACAGGGCGATATAGACAAGCCCCCTGTTGCGCAGCCTGCCTATGGCCGCCGAGACCTTTGCCATCTGCATCAGCGAATAGATGCCCTCCTGCATCCGAGCCCCTCCGGAGGCGCAGCAGACCACAAGTGGCATGTTGCCCTCCACGGCAGCGTCGATGACCCTCACGAGCTTCTCACCCACCGCCGACCCCATGCTGCCACCCATGAAGGAGAAATCCATTGCGGCTATTGCTATGGGCAGTCTGTTAATGGTTCCCGTGCCGCTGACAACGGCCTCCTTGAGGTTACTCTTTTGTTGGTTCTTAAGGAGACGGTCATTGTAGGATATGGTGTCTGTGAATTCAAGCGGATCGGCACTTGTCAGCGACGCATCCAACTCAACAAACGTGCCGCTGTCTATGAGCATGTTGATACGCTCACGGGCACCTAGTCTGAAGTGGTAGGCGCACTTTGGGCAGACCCTCAGATTCTTTGCCAGCTCCTTACGATAAACTATCTCCTTGCAACTGTTGCACTTGACCCAGAGTCCTTCGGGGATATTGACCCGTTTCTGTGTGCTGTCGTCCTTTGAGCGCTTAAACCAAGCCATAGTCCTGCGTCAACTGAAACGATACATCCCCGGCCATGATGCAGGGGATAAGTGTCTTCCTACCTGCGCTGCCCAGTCTCTCAAAGGCAGAGGCTATTGTCGTATGTGTCATCTGTAAAATCTTTCCTCTTTTCTATAACAGCTCGGTGATATTATATCATAAATACAGTTTTGAGAGGGGGAAAAAAGTCGCTTGAAAAAGACGATACAGAATAGTTCTTTCTCCTCTCTATAAGTGAGAGAATCATCAAGTTGCTTCAAGGATCAGACAATCACATCAGAAAATATGACAATCTGTAAATACTTGTTATCCCTTGACAAAAGTTGGTGTAATCTGTCATAAAATAACTGTAATGAAACTTTGACAGCAAGGAGCTTACATGTGTGAAAACGATAATATGCCTGGGGTGGCACTGAGCGGGGGGTTGCCAACCCCTCACCCCCGTAAAGGTTTTAAGACCTTACCGGTGGAAGATGCCGTGGGCAGGATGCTGGCGCACGATATCACGGAGATAAGACAGGGGGAGTTTAAGGGCAGGGCGTTTAAGAAGGGACACGTCATCACGGTTGGTGACATCGAACATCTTAAGAGACTCGGCAAGAATAACATCTACCTCCTGGAAATAGACGATGATTCCATGCACGAAAACGATGCGGCCTTTGCGTTGGCTCATTCGTTAGTAGGCAGTGGTGTAGAGATCGAGGGGCAACCTTCGGAGGGCAAACTAAACCTCCTGGCAGCACACAATGGTCTGCTCAAGATAGATAAAGATGCCCTGTATAGATTTAACCTTGTGGGCGAGGTGATGTGTGCCACGCTGCATACCAACACGGTCGTCACCAGGGGACAGACCGTTGGAGGGGTCAGGGCCATTCCGCTGGTGGTCAAAAAGGATGTTGTCCAGCGGGCAGTCTCTGCCGCCAAGGACGCAAACGGTTGCCTGCAGGTCAGGGAGATTCGCAAGGCCAGAGCCGGCGTGGTCATCACCGGTAGCGAGGTCTATACCGGCAAGATAGAGGACAAGTTCCTGCCAGTGGTGCAGACCAAGATAGCACGCTTTGAGGGCGAGGTCATAGGCTCCCATCTGGCCCCCGATGATGCAGCGTTCATTGTGCAGAGGCTCAGGGGACTCATCGAGGCCGGAGCAGACCTCCTGATAATCACCGGGGGGTTGTCGGTAGACCCCGATGACGTTACGCGCTTTGCCGTTAAGATGCTTGGCGCTACGGAGATACACTACGGGGCAGCAGTGCTTCCCGGGTCGATGTTTCTGGTTGCCTATATGGAGGGTACGGCGGGGGCGACCATCCCAATCCTCTGTATACCGGCCTGCGGAATGTATCACGGCATTACGGTCTTTGACCTGGTGCTGCCACGCATCCTGGCCGGAGACCACATCGGCAGAGGGGAGCTTGCAGAGATGGGACACGGGGGACTGTGCATGCAGTGTAAGGAATGCCACTATCCCATCTGCCCGTTTGGAAAGTAACGCCCGTGCAGTTGTGCGACACATACGGCAGGGTCATTGACTATATCCGCATATCCATAACCGACAGATGCAGTCTGAGGTGTATGTACTGCACCCCAACAAACTCCGCCTCACCCTACGACAGTGCAGAGGTGATGACCTTTGAGGAGATATTGCGGTTTGTCCGGGCGGCATCGGAGCTGGGGGTCAAAAAGATTCGTATCACCGGCGGAGAACCCCTCATGCGTCGTGGTCTGCCGGGGCTGATTACGGAGATCAAGGCCATCGGGGGGATCTTTGACCTCAGCCTCACCACCAACGGAATAATGTTGCCGGAATACGCCCAAAAACTGGCATCTGCCGGTCTGAACAGGGTAAACATAAGCCTCGACTCCCTGCTCCCCCAACGCTATGCGCAGATAACCGGAGGGGGCAACCTCAAAAAGGTAACGGATGGCATACAGGCAGCAAAAGATGCCGCTCTGACACCCATTAAACTGAACATGGTGCCAATGAGAGGCATAAACGACGACGAAATCGAATCGTTTGCCCGCATGACTCTCACGCAGGATATTCACGTGCGTTTTATAGAACTCATGCCAACGGCGGTAATCGGTCGGCAGTACAAGGAGATGCTAATCAACAGCAGCGAAATCCACCAGCGACTGCAACAAATATCCCCCCTGTATCCGGTCAAGATACGCCTCAATGGTCCGGCACGCTACTACAGATTTGAATCCGCCGCCGGTGTCATCGGTATCATTAGCGCCATTACGTGTCACTTCTGCCAGGACTGCAACAGAATGAGACTGACAGCTATAGGTAAACTAAAACCGTGCCTGTTCTCAAATAAACTCATTGACCTCAAGCCATATCTTACAGACGACTCGTCCATAGAACAACTCAAGGAACTGATCCGCACCGCAACCGAATTAAAACCCCGGGGCCACAATATCACTGCCACAGACTCCACCCTGGCCATGTCTCAGATCGGCGGATAGGGGAGAAAAAAACTCACTTAATGAAAAACATAGCCGTAGCGATACTTGTAGTAGCGTTTTTGGGTCTTGTAAAGCCGCCAAGTCTTAACATAGATATTCAGAATGAATGCAATTTACATACCATCCTTGACGTATGTTCTGACAATGACGCCGGCGGGGTCTTTGACAATCATGCTGACTCTTTCTGTGAAAAGATAGTCTCCGTAGAGATACTTGAATATGTAGCTTCGTATTTTCCTCCCGAAAAACATAGATATAAGTTTATAGAGTTCTCCATAAGCGACAAACCTCCACGCCAAAATAACTTCCTTGTTTAGCTTACAACCCTGAATCTACTAATAAGGAGGTCTTATTTGTTATGTATAAACCTGCAAGAAGGTTTGTATCTGCTGTTGGTTTGTTTATGCCGTCAGCGGCTTTGTGTTTTATAGTGATTTTGCTTTCAATGGGGGCGTTATGTACCCTGCCGCAGGTGGCAGGGGCCTCAGAGAGTACAACGAAGATCAAGGAAACAAAAATCGACAATGCCTCATCACCTGAGTCGGATACACACGGTATCTACGGTCTTGAGGAGGTAGTCGTTACCGCCCCTGTCAGCGTTGAGCCTTTGATTGTAACGACCAATCCCAAGGCGCCTCACCAACCGGTTCCTGCCCATGATGGGGCCGAGTATCTCAAGGGCATCTCCGGCTTTTCCATTATCCGTAAGGGAGGTACCGATGGTGATCCGGTGTTTAGGGGTATGTCAGGGTCGAGGCTGAATATACTTCTTGACGGGCAACAGATATTTGGCGGGTGTGGTGGACGTATGGACCCGCCCACTGCGTATGTCTTTCCGGAGTCATATGACATTATCACCGTTATCAAAGGGCCGCAATCGGTTCTTAA
>NZ_JABXWD010000301.1 GCF_019173545.1 Candidatus Magnetobacterium casense
GCATGATATTTGAGTGTGAAATAATGGGGTCAAGGGGACTTCTTCGTGCCCGGGGCGGGTGCGACAATTGAGCCAGGGGCGGCTCGCCCCCCGCTGCGACAAGATTGCGGCTCGCACCCGCCCCTGCCACAAACCGCCCCTTTCTTTCTTGTATGCAAGCAATTTTGATACCCTAAAAAACTCGAATCCGATCAGCATACCCTTTAAGTGTATCATCGCTGTAAAAAAATAGTCAACAGGTTAATCTCTAATAACAGGACAATTGCATCTAAAAACTTGGTACATTGTCAATATAACGGTGTAATCAGAAAGCGGCTCTATGGTTTTTTTATCACATCGTGTGTGCCAACCCTTCTGAGAACGTAGCACTCACCTTCCCTTTGATAAGTAAAGCGATATTGATGGTCAACATATCCTTCCCATATTCCGGTAGTTCTTTGAAGTAAATGTAGATTTAACGATGGATGAGCAGGATTTTCCATCAAGTAATGGAGTTGTTTATCGACCTTGTCCTGTATTTCCGTTGGGAGTTTAGAGTAATCAGTTATAAAGCATTTTGAGAATTTAAGTTTTTTAGCCATTTTTCAGATTCCTGGCCTCTTAGCCACTTATAAGCCGTCTCAGCATTGTCAAATTCAACATACTCACCATTGGTCAAGGCTTCATCAGCCTCCCGCTCTTTTTCCTGCCACTCTTTAGTCCAGAAATATGCGTGAGAGTCTTCAATATTCTCAATAGTAATGTTTACCTCCATACCGTCTTGCAGTTCAATATCATCTAATGGCTCAAAAACACCATGAGCAAATATTGCCTTAATTGTGGTTGGCATAGTTACCTCCTGTCGTAACCCTTCCGAATCGGAAGCCATTTTCAACTCTTGTCTTGGAGACCCGCACTGACACAGGGCGATTCGAGGCATTTGCGAGAACCTTCAGCACTTTCAAAGAACAACCAACTACCCTTAAGTCTATCACTTACTACCCAAAATAGTCAACTCTCAGATACCCTCTCCATTACCTGCCGGATGAGTTCAGCTATTTCAGGCTTCAGCTTTGGCAGATATTCATTGACGACATCCCATACAACCTTATTGTCTATACCGAAATACTCGTGGGCAATCCTGTTCCTCATGCCAGTTATCTCAGACCAGGGTATATTTGGGGCCTTGTCCTTGATTGATTTTGGGATATGCCTTGAGGCCTCACCGATGATTTCGAGACTCCGCACAACGGCGTTGATAGTCTTCCTGTCCTTTTGAAACTCCGGGTACGTCATACCCTCCACAAAGGAAATGGCATCATCAATGGACTCGGCTATGTCGTTGATGTAATCCCTGTACTCCCGTGTCATTGTCCCTCCAGGTCGTATTTGGTTTTTTATCACACAGGGTTGCACCAAGTTCTTTATTGCTGCAGGATACTCCTGCTCTGGCACGTACACAACTTCCTCAAGGATGCGTTTGCCGATATATGGCTTTAGTGCGCCCCTTGTAACGAGGTCAACCCTAACGCCAAAGAGCTTACGCAAATATTCCTCAAGCTGCATGAACCCAATAAACCCCATGTCGCCGCTGAACTCAACGAGGATGTCTATGTCGCTCCGCTTCTTCTGCTGCCCACGGACGTAGGAGCCAAAGATACCGATGGTCTTGACCTTGAAGCGGGTCTCAAGGACTTCCCTGTTGGCGTTAATTAGCGCCTTTATCTCGGTCATTGTCTTCACGGCAGCGTCACCATTACAACACTATAAACATACCTCATTCAATCCCACAGTGCAAGAAACTCTCACAACACCATTGCCCTAAATAACCCTTCCGAATCAGAAGCCATTTTCAACTTAGTGTGTACGATCCTTATAAAACAGGTTATATGTCGTAACCCTTCCGAATCGGAAGCCATTTTCAACTCTTGCCTTGGAGACCCGCATATACACAGGGCGATTTGAGGCATTTCCGAGAACCTCCCGCAACTTTTCCGCCTGATGGGTTTTTACCCCCCAAAAGCGTGCTCACGATGCACCTAAACCCTTGTCTTCAACCATTCCGAGAACCTCCGGCACTTTCAAAGAACAACCAACTACCCTTAAGTCTATCACTTACTACCCAAAATAGTCAACTATTATCAACGCCCCCAACCCACCACCCAACCCTTTACGGGGTCAAGGGGTCCGTGACCCCTTGCGAGGGGGTCTGAGGGGGAGCAGAGCTCCCCCTTCTATTCTTCTTTCTTAGACCTGAGCGCAGGCCAACGCTTTTTCCGTCTCCTGCAACCACAACAGTCGCGAGCCGTTTACCACATTCGTATTCAGTATCCTCAACATCTCAACCGGGTCGGCCTTTAACAGAGCACGCTTCTTAAACGACCCTGCCGCAGCCGGAGCTACCTTGCCCAGTGCGACTCTGTAAACCTCCTCAATATCAGAGGCCTTGCCATCCAACCCACAAGACTTGGCTATGCCGCCGATTATAGAGGCCATCGTCCTGACGTCCTCCGGAGGCTCTACGGCCTTTGCCATCTTCTTGAGCCGCCCGGTGTAATCCACCACCGAACCGCCGTCTTCCAGATACGCCGCAGCGGGTAACAACAGGTCGGCCTGCCGCGCCAGATCGGACATGTGCGTGGCAGCCAGGATGAAGAAGTCCACCGACGGCCTCTTTACCGTGGGCAACTCACCGGCGGCAAACAACACCTTAACCCCGCCACTGAGCATACTGTCATACGACTGCCCCTTGGGAGTAAGCCCCATGAGCAACACGCCCTTGGCATTTGCCTCAACCGGTATCGACAAGGCCTTGCCCTTTATCGCGGCCAAAAGCCCCGCGGCCTCAAAGACGTCCGGGGAGGCCAACAACACGGGATTAACCGCCGCCTTGTAAAGCTCCGCCGCACGATCAACCTCCTCCGTCACCGATGCACCGGCAACGTCAATCCCCGAGGGCAGGGACAATCCCTTCGCCGCAAGGGCAGACGCCAACGCCTTGAGACCCTCTGCCTCATCGGCCTTTATCACCACATCCGCGGTGTCGCTGAGCTTGACGTCTCCGGCGCTGATGACAATGAGCTTTGCCTTTCGCTCGGCCTTGGTGCGCAGGAAGGCATCAAGTGCCGGCAGATTGCGCTCCCACTGATTGGGCGCCAATCCGGCCACGACAAATAGGTCGGCGTCTTCGGGGTCAACCGCCGCACCCAACAGCGACGCCTCATCGCCGTACAGACTCACGGTGGTATCAACGTTTGCCACGCCTGCACCGGAAGCCAGCGCACTCAACGCCGCAGCCTCTTCGTTGGTGATGGCGCCGTTGGCGACAATACCGCTGCTCGATTCCTTGAGCTTGGAGGCGGCCAACTGCAGGGCGTCATCCCAGGTGGTGTCTACAAGACTGCCATTGACGCGCTTCATCGGTAAAAGAATGCGTGTATCGGCAATCAAACTGTCAAAACCAAAACGCCCCGTGGCGCAGGTGAAGTAATCCGCCCGGCCATCATCTGCTCCGGCGCGTATCATAACGATGTTACCCTTTAACGTACTGACGCTGAGGTCACAGGCGTTTGAGCAGTACAGACACACCGACTTGTGCCGGATGTAATCCCACTCCCTGCCCTTTCGCCACCTGTCTGCCTCAAGTATGGCGTTGACCGGACAGACGTCCACACAACTGCCGCAGAACGTACAACCCGACTGCTGAAGCGGCAGATCGTTGGCGGTTGTCACCTTCGATCCAACGCCCCTTCCCATGAAGTCAAGGACAGCGGTGCCCTGCTCCTTACACACACGCACGCACCGTCCGCACAGGATGCAGTAGTCCGGGTCACGCTTGATAAAGGGATTGCCCTCATCTATGGCGAAGTTAAAGCACTTGCGCGTGAAGTTGGACTCCTTCAACGCAAAGGCATAGGCATAGTCCTGCAGCTCACAGACTCCGGCCTTCGTACACGTCATGCAGTCCAGGGGGTGCATCGACAGGATCAGGTCTACGACGAACTTGCGCATGTCGCTGAGGCGTTCGCTTTCGGTTACGATCTCCATGCCCTCTTTGGTCTTCATGATGCAGGCGGTCATCGTCTTGCCATTTACCTCTACCACACACATGCGGCAGGCACCGATGCCCTTCATCCCCTTGAGGTAGCAGAAGTTGGGGATATGCACTCCCACGGTTTCGGTAGCCTCTATAAGGTTCATACCCGCCGGTACCTTATGCA
>NZ_JABXWD010000302.1 GCF_019173545.1 Candidatus Magnetobacterium casense
ATGGCATTTTTACGGGGTCAAGGGGACTGGTCCCCTTGCGGGGGGTTCTGAAGGGGGGCGGAGCCGCCCCTTTCTTTCTTTGTATCGCATGCAATCGAAACGCTCTATATATCTTATTTTTGGTGGGTAATGTCAGATTTGTTATGGAAGGCAGATTTAGAGGGGTGGGCAAATCATAGAACAGATCTCTGATTACACAGTTATATGCAAAACATTAGACGCTATCGGGGATTATGGTAATACGCCCTGCATTGGCGTCCAGCTCGACCACAGAGCCTACGGGCAAGACAGTGTTCGGGCAAAAGTGGCCAAAGTCCTCAACCTTCAGGATCGGGAAGTCATAGCCGTCCGTAAACTCGGCCAACAGTCTCTCCATCTGCCGCATCTCAGGATGCGTTACCTGCATACTGTAGTTAAATCCCACAAGCACCCCCCTGACACCCTCAAAAACCCCCATATGCCTAAGCACCTCAAAGTACCTCAGACAGCTCTCCGGCGTAATGCGATAGGACTCGATAAACAGGATCGAATCGGTAAAGTCAGGCCAAAACTCCGTATCGGCCAACTTCAAAAGACACCTCAGATTGCCCCCAAGCAACCTCCCCCTGCCCACCCCGTGGCGTATGGCAGTGCGTCCCCTACGTGGTTTCACATCGCCCGCCTTGCCAAGACATAGCCTGTTGATCAGCTCCTGCCTGTCATAATCGTCCGGTTCTGCGTTGACGCCAAGACGCACGTTGTTGCCATGGTAGGTGACAAGTCCCGTCCTGTGATGTATGGCATTTAAAAACACCGTCACATCACTGAGTCCCATAAAAATCGTGGGATTTGCCCCTATGATGTCCATGTCGCAATGCGGCAAGACTTGTTCGGCGCTGTTGCCACCCTGCGTTGAAAATATCGCCTTGATATCATCCCTGCCGAAAAAATGATTTATATCCTCCGCCCTCTCCCCAGGTACGGGTGAGCCGATATGTCTCCCCACCTCAGTGCGAAACCCAAGACGCTCCAGGTACTCGATCCCCCTGCGTAGATCATCGCAATAACAAAGCGGATCAGAAGGCGAAACTATACCAATGGTATCGCCAGGGTTAAGAATTGATAAGTACCTGCCCATAATTAATTTTATACGTAAAGAAGAAAGAAAGGGGCGGCTCCGCCCCCCTTCAGAACCCCCTGCAAGGGGGCCAGCCCCCTTGACCCCTTTATGGGCATTTTTGTTATCAAATGACTACCATTACTACAAGTTGCTACCGAAAGCACTGCGGGTCTTGCTGAAGATAGTCGCCCGTCAACGCATATGCAATGGCACGGCAACCACCACACTGCCATCTCATGGGGCACCGTCCGCATTTGCCTTTGAGCCTGTCCCTGTCTCTTAGCTGGTTTAGGACATCTGAGTTGTAGATATCGGCCAGGTTGTCTGTCATGACATTTCCAAGGGGTATGGGCAAACGCCTGCATGGATAGACCGTCCCGTCGCTGTCAATACAGATGCCGTTGTAGCCTATCGAACAACCGTTTAGCAGATGCGGGTTGCAGCGCTTGAAGTAGGGATGCCACAGGGGGTCACGCATGGGCTTGGATACGGGGTGTTTGTCGTCCGCCTTCAGCACATGAAATATCTTAAACAGACGTTTGGTCTCTTTCACCGTCAGGACATCGCCACTCATCCGGCTGCCGACACCAATGGGGACAAGCCGGGAGAAGGAAAACCTGTCGGCATATTGCCGTGAAACGTCCCAGACGGACTTGAGACTCAGGTGGTTGTGCCCTGAGACGGTCATCATAAATGTGACGGGGACGTTATTGTTTCGCAGGTGCATGGCGCCTTCCGTTGCCCGTTCAAAGGCGTTGTTGCTGCCTCTGAGTTCATTATGCACGGAGGCGTCGCCATCGATGGATATCTGGACGGTACTACACCCCGTCCGTTGCAGGGCGGAGGCGACCTCTGCGGTTATCAGCGTCCCGTTTGAGAGCACACGCGTTGGTAGGCCGTCTTTCCGTGCCTGAAGCAACAGCGGCATCAGTGACCCGGATAGAAACGGCTCCCCTCCGGAGAACTGAATCCGCCCCTTTATGCCCTTCTGTCTGAGAAAGTCCTTATACTTAGCAAGGATCAGAAACAGGTCGATTTCGTCCAGTTCAGCCCTGCGCTGTTGCACATAGCAGTGGGCGCAACTGAGGTTGCACTGGCTGTTTATATGCCACTGGAGATAGAAATACGGATCAAAGCCGGATATCCTAATCACCGCCCCCACCGCAACCGCCACAGCCCCCGCTACCGCCTCCGTCACCTCCTCCGCTGCTGCAACTGCTGCAACTACTACTACTGCTGCCGCCTGAGCACGAACTACACGCAGTACTCGTCCCTGCGTGCATCGCCCGGGCGTAAGAGATGCTTGGCAACAGCGGGTCATATATCGTACCCTCCAGGATGGACAGCCCGGCTATGGCAACGGTGTAACCCAACAGTGGATTGTATTGCTGATCGCGTGTCAGTATCATGCGCTCCCTGTCTACGGCTTGTTCAAAATCGGACAGAACTTTCTTGGCTCTGGGTGATTTAACTGTTGACATCAAAAAGACAATCGCCCAGATTGTGCATATCATCGGCACGGTAAGGGACAGCACAATGACGCCAGTGCCAATCCCCAGGTTGCTTCCCATTGCAATAAGGGCAATCACAGCCAGTATGCAGGTAAACAACACCGTAGAAAAGAAAGACTGCTTGTCATAACTGCCCAGGAGACATCCCTTTCGTATCAGAGCGTCGATGATTCCTTTCTTAAAGGCCTTTATTGCACCGCTGTTGGTGACGAAATCCCTTAATGTCGCAGGACGGCTGAAAAATGACACAACACCATACTCGTAGGAGGTGGTGATGGTTTTGAGTTCTTTATCGTTTGCCTTCTGCGATATATGTTCTCTTTCTGCCGCCTGCTGCAGCGCTCCCCTCTGTATCAGGTCAAAGACCGCTACACAAACGGCATGTTTGAAGCCCTTTTTCAGATATGCAACTTCGGTCGGTGTGGGCTGTTGAGCATCCATGATTGGTGGCTGAGACAGTCTCAACCGCTTAACTACGCTGACGATTACGGCAAACAGGGAAATGGCTAACCAGGCAATAAAAAACGATAACTTATGGCCGCTGATTGCCGGGCTGAGTGTCAGAGTAAGGCTCCTGGTCTTTAGCGGCGCCTGCTCCATTACGATTATCTCCTTACCGGCGGCGTCAGTTTCTGTCGTGTAGGGGAGATTGGCCGAAACACTACTGTAATTGTACTTATCGGGCAACACAAAGGAATATCTGGCCCTGTTAACGGGGATACTCCAGTTGCCAAGCCATCGGGCATCAAACTGACTCGAAAACACCCCGTCCTTCAACGCCCCTTCGAGCAGTAAACTTAGGGTAATAACCTTTTGGCCCCGGACAGGGGGGAAGGTGAAGCTGATCTTCGTCTCACGGAGTTTATCAACACTAAAGTGGATATCACCGTGTTTATCCCTGACACTCACATGGCTGACCTTGTCCGTGCCTACGAACTTGAATCCATTGCTGAGTGTCTGGTTGGTGGCGTCATATGTGATCTTCAGGGTGACGGCAACATCCTCAAGTTGTCCTGATTCATTGGGGACAACCCTAAATTGCGCCTCGTAGTCGCTGACAACAACAGCGCCATTGGCTTGCAGGCTGCACAGAAACACGATAGAGAAAAGAAACAAAAAAATAAAATGACCTCGTCTCATATGACCAAACCTCCTGTTGTTTTTTTTATACACATATATTATAATATATTCGGTCAGTAAATAGTGCGGGCGTAACTCAGTGGTAGAGTGAAAGCTTCCCAAGCTTTAGGCCGCGGGTTCGAATCCCGTCGCCCGCTTATTAAGAATAAAGAGTATCCTCTTTATAGTTCATGGTAACAAAAGAAAGAAGGGGGCGGCTCTGCCCCCCCCTCAGACCCCCCTGCAAGGGGACCAGTCCCCTTGACCCCTTCCTGCGAAACCTTTTACCATGCTTTTTTAATTTGACAATGTCACATTCAAGTAACCATCAGGGATTGTCTGAACTAGGATTACACAGATTAAAGGATTTACAGGATAAAGACATGAGGTCTTCTTTAACACAAA
>NZ_JABXWD010000303.1 GCF_019173545.1 Candidatus Magnetobacterium casense
TTTAATCTGTTTAATCCTAGTTCAGACAATCTTTTCATGTGACGATAACATGTTAATTCTTAATGATAATAAATGACTAAAATATATCCTTTCTTATGATAATTAACAATCGTGGAAACTACGTATAAATGCTTTACGGACTGTCTGCTATTCATAGATTGCCCTCTCTTTAAGCATCACAGGCTGGTAGTTGTTGTTCGTTTCCCTCTTCTTTAATCAGGTTACCTATCAAGGCTAAAGCCATATGGATGCCTTTTCTAAGGGACATACCTTTCTGTTTACAAACCTTTTCAAATTCAGCATGTAAGTCAATGCTGTATCCTCTTAAAAAAACATGGTAAAAGGTTTCGCAGGAACCAGGTGCGACTTGGAGCGACAAAGAAGGGGTCAAGGGGACTGGTCCCCTTGCAGGGGGTTCTGAAGGGGGGCGGAGCCGCCCCTTTTTTTCTTTGTATCGCATGCAATCGAAACGCGCTATAAAGGATTTACAGGAAAAAAGAATAAGGTCTACTCGAACATAAATCCTGATAATCCCAATTGTTGGACAGCTCCTTACAGTTGCCGGGGCGGGTGCGACCCGCTACGACAAGATTGCGCCCCGCCCCTTGTGGGGGGTAAAGAGGGGCGGTGAAACTTGAGTTATTGGGTAGTAGTTGTGCCCCCCTCTTTTTTAGGGGCGTAAATATTGCGTTAAGCTTTGTTCTTTAAGAATGTCCCCAGCTTTTTGTCTGCCACGTTTATGTGGTCTACAAACCATGTGTTAAGGTCAAAGCACAGAGCGAAGGATGTGAGTTTGTTTCTGACGGAAAAGTCCTTTTTCAAGGTATTGAGGTCGCTTATGAATTTCCCGTGTTGCTGCTTGTGCAATTGATAATCGGCATACTGATACTGGGCCATGTAACTTTCTTCTATCGCAAAATGACTCTTGGTGTAGTGATCCAGAAAGCTAAACGTGTCTTCAACCTCGCTAATCTCTCTGCCTTCAGAGATTGCATAGTGCAGGGCGCACAGTTTATCCAGGAGTTCAATATGTTGCATGTCCTGCCAGATAACACCGGTTTGCAACTGTGTAGTCCATTTCACAGGGGTACTTGTTTGTTGCACAGAATCCTCCTTCTTGGAGCCCTAGCTGTTACCATACTATTAAGGTAACGGTTGAATTGCCTAGGCCACCTGATATATCCTGACATCTGGTGCTCCCTGCAGATATGGTTTCAGCGCCTCGACAACATCACCGGTGAACAGGGCGCTGCTGAGATAACTCTGGGCCAACTCCACGGAATCAAAACCATGGAGTACCTGTACATCTTCGCTGCGGATGAGCAACTCCTTAGACCGTGCCCCGGGGATTTTATCCAGAAACGGCTGCTTGTACTTTGTATATACACCGGCTGCCTTGGGTCTGTCTGCCTCTGTTATCTTAAGTGTTATTTCTAAATATGCACTCATTGTTTTTCTCCTCCTTAGCGGTTCATTAGGGGGACCATGCCCTCCTATAGATTATAGTATACCAACATCTCTTGCATAAATGTCAATACCTTCAACGGTTACAGGCGCCATTAAGCAACTTTAGGTAGCACCACAATTAGCCGTGGTTGCCGCCATTTAACCCACTTTTTTGGGCATATATGCCAACCTGGTCTCTCCTGTCGATACAGCCCCCTTGACAGCGATGTAACTGGAGTTATACAATTAATACTTGTTACAAAATAAAAACCGAAAGGAGAAAAACTTATGCCACCAGTCCCAAAACACCTAAAAACCAGTCTCGACAGGACAGGACAGGATTACAAGGAAGTACACGAATGGATAGACGCCGCAGACATGGAAACAAAGGCGCAGAGACACGACATCACCAAGATATACGAATACGGCAGGATGATGGAGGAGAAGTATGGCAAGGAGGGACTTCAGGAGTATATCCAGCACATCCACGACGACGTACAGATGAAGTTCACCCACATAATGCACGACTTTGAAAAAGCAATAGCGGATGCCTTCACCTACTTTGGCATCAAGAAGCAATAGAGTCATGATAAAAGACGTAGACATAGAGCTGCTTAAAAGGGCCGGCTTAAGTGCGGATGACCTGACACACTGCATCAAGGTTGCGGAGAAGGCAATAGAGATAGCACGCAGGACGGGGGCAACGGTGGATATGGAGACCGTCACCCGTGGGGCGCTGTTGCACGACCTTGGAAAGGCCAGGACCCATGAGATCGAACACGGCAAGATCGGAGCTCAGATGGGGAAGGAACTGGGCCTGCCCACTGCCATAACAGACATCATGGAAAAGCACATCAGGGGAGGCCTGACACCCGAGGAGGCGAAAGAGCTGGGATTGCCCGATAAGGACTACTCGCTCAAAACCCTTGAGGAGAAAATAGTGATCTACGCCGACAGACTCGTAGATATAATCACGGAAGACGTCGTAGATATCAAGGACGACTCTGAGGCAGAGATACGCTTTGTGGATATACTAAGACAACACATCAAGTATGGCAAAAACGAAATCACCACTGAACGCTACATCGGCTACCACAATGAGATACAGTCTCTGATGCGCGGCAAGTGAGCACATCCTACTTTTTGATTTTGTGCGTAACGGGATTTTTTGCTATTTTCAGTTCAACGATAGCAAAAAGTCCTGTGCTGCCTCTGTATTCCCTGTCGATAGGGATCAGTGCTGCGGGCATTGGAGTGGTGAGCGCCGTGTCGTCCTTTACGGGGATCATAGCCAGTGTGCCGTCGGGGATGATGGCCGAGCGGATCGGTAAGAAGCGGATGCTCATCGTTGCTACGTTGATATTTGCTACGGCCCCGTTTCTCTACCTGTTTGTCGGCAACGTCTGGCAACTGGTGATGGTGAGGTTCTATCATGGGTTGGCAACGGCGATTTTTATGCCGGTTGCTTTGTCTATGGTCTCCGACGTCTTTGACAGGGAACGGGGGGAGAAGATCGGCTGGTTTTCGACCTCAACGCTGTTGGGGCGCTTTATTGCCCCCATGGCCGGGGGAGGCATCATCGGGTTGATGGCCTTTAATCCGGGGATGAGTTACAAGGCGGTCTATCTCTTATGTGCCTTTGTGGGGATACTGTCGCTGATTACGCTGCTATCCATCCCGGGGCAGGCCAGGGATGCTCACAAAACGGCGGCATGGAGGGATATCATTGGTCGGCTGAGACAGTTGCTTACCGTAAAGGGGGTCATTGTAACGAGTGTCGTTGAGGGTGCCGTGTTGTTTTCCTATGGGGCGTTTGAGACATTTCTGCCCCTGTATGCCATCAGCGTTGGACTGACCCCGTATGAGATCGGTATGATACTGTCGATCCAGGTAATCTCCATTGCCCTGACCAAGCCGTTTATGGGGAAATTCTCCGACAGACATGGGAGGGTTCCGCAGATATTCGCGGGAGTCATACTCGGAGCGGTCTGTGTCTATGGATTTTCGCTTTCGGACAAGTTTATACCACTGCTTGTGTTGAGCGTGTTCTTTGGTCTGAGTATTTCGGTGGTAACATCGGCCACATCTGCACTGATAGCAGACCTGAGCAAGAGGGAAAGTCTGGCATCGGCAATGGGCATCCTGGCCTCCGTCATGGACATCGGACACACCACCGGCCCGCTTGTCTCCGGGGTCATTGCCACGTATCTCTCCTACAACAGCGTTTTTGTCTTTGCGGCTATCGTGCTGTTCTGCTGCGCCATTGTGTTTAAACTCGCAATGCGATAAAGAAAAAAACAGACGCGCTGGCCCCTCCCTGCTGTAAAAAAATCCCGTGACGTAATAGTTCACCAAATATTGGGGTATGTGTTAAAATAAAGTATGAGATTTGTTGACGTAAAAAGTGACATAGCCTTTAAGAGGATATTTGGCAACGAAAGCAAGAAAGAGATACTTCTATCTTTTTTAAACGCTGTGCTAAACCTCAAAGGTGATGAGGAGATCGATGACATATCGATCCTTAGTCCCTACCAGACGCCCAAAATAAAAGATTTAAAGTATACCGTTATAGACATAAGGGCGATAGACAAGAGGGGTGTAACATTTATAATCGAGATGCAGGTTCAGAGGGAAAAGAGCTTCGCACAGAGGGTGCTCTACTATA
>NZ_JABXWD010000304.1 GCF_019173545.1 Candidatus Magnetobacterium casense
CATAAAAGCATAGTTACCATGAAATATAAAGGGGATACAATTTAAGCTTATCTCGATGTGTATCCCCCCACTTGACCCGTTAATGCGTATCGTTTTATCATATATAATTAAACATATTTAGAGCTTATATAGAAAACAAACAAATGAGGTATACGTGGAACTAAAAGAAACGCAATTAGCCTCTGAGCAGCAGCGGGTTATACTGAGACAGTTGGCCGAGTCTGTTGCCGGAGCGGGGTGTAAGTTTCTGGAGATCGGCAGTTGGTGTGGCGATTCAACGACCGTGATTGCCAAGGTGGCGCGGGAATTTGGCGGACACCTGTACTGTGTTGATTGGTGGCGCGGCAACGTGGGCACCGACCTCGTTGACATAGCCTCAAGCGAGGATGTCTTTACAACATTCTGGAAGCGGATCACCGCCGAGGGGCTGGACGACGTGGTCATTCCAATACGGTGTCGGGCAGACCTGGCTCCGGTTATATTAAAGGAAAACAGCTTTGATTTTATCTTCATAGACGCCGACCATCGCTACAAACAGGTCTTGCAGGACATACGCAGTTACATGCCACTGCTCAGACGTCCCGGCGGGATATTCTGCGGCCATGACTGCGAAGGATATGTGGCGGACTTTGACCCGGATTTTCTTGATGCACACAAGGACGTTGATTTCTATCAGTCCGTGCACTGCGGCGTTGTCCTTGCGGTGGGGGAGACCTTTGACCGCTACTCACTCAATTGCAGCATCTGGAGTGTGCGTGCCTCTGTGGAACCCGGCAGATGGGAGCCAACCGGTCTAACCTTCATGGGTGTCGATAACCAAAAGATGGCCATGCCCACCCCAATCGGCGCCAGTGCGGGATACCTACTCTGGCGCTATGGCAGGAGGCTCTATGCCACGCCCCGGCACATGGAACAGGTCGATATCCGCAGCGAAGCAATACGCAACCACTCAGAGGTCATAAGCGCTTCCACCATCGGAGAAATCGAGACGCTCATTGCCCAGGGCGTCAACCACCTGGCAGCCTATGAGATCGGCCTCAATAGCTGGTATAGAATCCTGACAGATGGCGTCAAGGTCTACGTGGTGCCGGCATCCCTGACCGACATCGATTACACCAATATGGCCGTCTATGTGCGGGAGGGCATTGGAGCCGTGTTTGAATCACTGTATGAGGCCCAGATGTATATCTCACAGTTGTCGCAGAACATCCTCACGCAGAGACTTGCCATGAAGGACGTCGGGATAAACGCCCTGCTGGGGGCAACCGCCAGGGGCATTGACTCAACCGCACGCAGGTATTTTCATCGCTTTGAGGAGCTGGACAACCTCAGGAAGCGTCTCTACGACATCAAGATAGACATGTTTGATAAATACGCGGCCATCGGCAATCTGCAAGCCACTCTGGTAAGCAATGTATCAGGTAATGTACGCAATCCCGTTGTGTGTGAGATCGGCTACAGGGGGTTTAACATCGTCGAGTTTGAAGGCAGATATTATGCCATCCTGCAAGATGCCGGATTTGTTGATTTCCACCAGGAGGGCTTAAATCAACGACTGTTGGATTTGCAAAGGGAGTTGCAATGCTTTACGGGGGAATCGCTCTCCGAGGTTAGACATCTGGTTGACCAGTTGACCGTCATCGACGCCATTGAGAAGCTGGATACGGAAATCGCCATCTTATACGACAAGGCCGGCGTCAGGGACATCCAGGCCGTTGGCTTGGGCGCCTTGCTGGACAGGGCAGTTGAGGGCATTAAGGCGGTTCTGCACAGGCATCTCCAGTTGTATGGCACAGGGACAGACCTCTTTGACGAAAGTGCAACCATCGGTAGTCCCGCGGCAGAACCGGCAGGGGATGTCTCAGGCACAACGGGGCGGCCCGTCATGTGTGAGGTCGGATACATGGGGTTTAACATCATCGGGTTTAACGGCAGGTTTTACGGTCTGTCTCAGGATGCCGGTTTTCTCGATTTCCATACGGAGGGGGTTACGCAACGTCTATTGGCCCTGCAGGGACAGTTGAAGTGCTTTGTCGGGGATTCGTTGGCGGAGGTCAAGCGACTGCTGGGGCAGTTGAGTGTCATAAACACCCTCGAAAAACTGGACAAGGAACTGATCATCCTACATAAGAAGATAGTCACCAGAGACATACAGGAAGCCGGCTTTAATGCCCTGCTGGACAGGGCCGTAAGGGGCATTGAGCTAATCGTGCAGAGGTGTTTTCACTTGCACGACGTACGTGCTGACCTGCCCGTGAGGTATGAGGGGGAGGCAGTTGTTGTTGATGTCCCCGCAGATGACGGTAAACCCGTCGTGTATGAAAGCAACTACCTGGGGTTTAATATCATCGGTTTTGGTGACAGGTACTATGCGGTTTTGCAGGCCATTGGTTCGCTTGACTTTCAGGATGAGGCCCTGGATCAAAAGCTGCTGGCCCTGCAGAGGGAGTTGAAGTGCTTTGTTGGGGGGTCGCTCTCCGAGGTCAGGCATCTGGTTGAGCGCTTATACGTCATCAACGTCTTGCAGCGGGAGGCATTTGCCAGGGGCGTACAGCGCACGGGGGTCAACACCCTCCTGGATACGGCCATCAGGGGCATAGAGTCCTTTGCTCGCAGATACGGGCAGTTGTATGGCATCGAGCTGGGTCTGCCCCACAGAGACGTTGTCGCAGAACAACCACAGCCCGATGATACCTCCCTGAGCCGGGATAGCGCCCCCTTCTTGTGTGAGGGTAACTACAAGGGGTTTAATATCATCGGATTTGATGGCAGATACTACGCCATCTGGCAGACCGTCGGTCAGATCGATTTCTACCATGAGGACTTGTATCAACATCTGTCGCAGTTGCAGGAGGAGTTAAGGTGTTTTATCGGTAACTCAATCGCCGAGGTCAAGCGCCTGGTAGACCACTTGAGTGTCCTGAGTGTACTTGAGAGGTTGCACGAAGAGGTAATTTCCAAGGGCGTATTGGAAAGACAGTTAAGCGACCGTGATGCACTGATAGAAAAGTTGCACCGGGAGACATTGGGCAAAACCGCACAGATAGAGCTGTTGTACGATGACATAGCCCACTGGGCTATACGGTTGAACGACCTGCGGGCTGATCTGAGGGACCGGGATGCGTGGATCGCCATATTACAGAAGGAGTTGTCGGAATGGGCAGGGCGTACAGGCGCCATTAAAGAGGAGATTTTATCACAGCAATGAGCGATGACATTTATCGGGAGAAAGAAACAACAATGCCAAAATCAGACGAAGAAGGGTATTCGGCCATGGAGAGGACGCTCTGCTCCCTCGGTGAGCAACTAGAGCAGTCCCGGAGAGACATAAGCGAGCTTAAGGGGAAGTATGCAGAACTGCATGATATTATACAGGGACATATCGGAACAAAGGCCACTGTTGAAGTCCCGTCTGTGGAGCCGCCATATTTATTTGAAGGGGATTATCACGGGTTTAATATAATCTACTATGACAGGAAGTACTATGCCATAGCCCAAGACATAGGAGCAGTTGATTTTACGAGGGATGACCTTAGCGTATTTGTCAGTCAATTCAGGTGTTTTATAAGCAGGTCTTCCGTCGAGGTAAAGGGCCTGGTGGAACGTTATACAATCTTAAAAAGAAACATAGAGGAACGAGACTCCGTCATTATAGCGTTAAGGAAGGAGCTTGCCGATTCGGAAAAGAACTTTACAATAGAGCAGCAACAAAAGGCTATATCCGAAAGAGACACGAACATAAACAGTCTCAGGGCAATGGCCTTGGAAAAGGATCAGTTAATTGAGAATCTGCAAAAGGACGCTACTGAAAAATACCTGCTGATAGTGGAACAGCAAAAGGCCCTCGCCCAAAAGGATGCTGCAATAGAGGGTCTGCAACGGCAATTAAACACCTCCCCCAGCCCCTGAGAAGAAAAGAATGGGGAGCTCTGCTCCCCCTCAGACCCCCTCGCAAGGGAGCACGGCCCCCTTGACCCCGTAAAGGGTTGGTCAATTATACCTATGGTTTCGCACTTTCTGGATTCCTGCTTACGCAGGAATGACACAGATGGGCGCAAAATACCATTTCTTGTCATTCCCGTGAAAACGGGAATCCATTTTCAAAAAC
>NZ_JABXWD010000305.1 GCF_019173545.1 Candidatus Magnetobacterium casense
GTCGTTTTGTGATTCTGCCAGATTGGCATGTTCCCAATTTAGCTTCACGGATTCTGCCGTTATGTCAAAAGCGTCTCAGCACCCGACGTACAACTATCTCACGTAGATCAATCGCTGTGATACCATTGTACTCTGTATACATGATACAATCATAATATTATAGCAAATTTCGATTGGATTAAATACAGAATATGCGGCATTTTGACGGGGTCAAGGGGGCAGCGACCCCCGGCTCAGTAGGGGACTGGTCCCCTTGCGGGGGGGGCTCAAGGGGGCCAGGAGCGTCCTGGAGTGACAAAGAAGCGGCTCCGCCCCTTTCTTTCCTTTTTCTTAGGGGGGTGAACTATTACCGTAATCCTAGTTCAGACAATCCCTATTTTTCTATAATCTGACATTGTCAAATTACCCATACATTTTTTTTCTGTGGGGAGTTCTATTGAGAATGTTGTTCCGTGTCCTCTGTGTGAGCTAACCGTAATCTCTCCGCCGTGCTCCTGAACGATCTTCTTTGTAATGGGCAGGCCAAGTCCGTTGCCGTTGAGGTACTTGGTAGAATAAAACATGGTAAAGATATTTTCCATGTCCGCCTCCCTGATACCACAACCATTGTCGCTGACCTCTATGGCAGCAAAACCGGTCTCCCGGCAGTGGGTTCGGATAACCACCCTGGCCCTGTCGTTGTCTGCATATTTCTTGTCCCTGCAGGCATCTGTTGCATTAGAGACGAGGTTCATCAGGGCAGTATGGAGGGCCTTGTAGTCGAAGGAAAACACCGGCAGGGTATCGTCCAGTTCGGCGATGACCTCTACCTCCGGTGGCACTGAGCCGGCCTGAAACGATTGGAAGGGCGTTGTGATATCCCTTATCAGGTCATTGACGGAGCCCGGGTGCAGTTGCAGCTTACCGGTGCGTGAGACGTTGAGCAGGTCTGCAGTCAGAGTCTCCATGCGCGCGATGCCAAGCTCGGTGACACCCCAGCCCTCTTTCAGCAGCTCGATGTTGTTGTCGGCCAGGGCCACATTGATGATATACTTGCCCCCCTGGAGGGCGTTGAGGATGTTTTTAGTGCCGTGGATTATCTGGGCAATGGCAAGGCCAATGGCGGCCTGACGCTCTTTTTCGATCACCGTCTTTTCGGCCTTTATGCGTCTTTCCATCTCCGCCTTAAGCGCAACGTTTGTTTCCTCCAATTGCCGGATGTCGCAATAGGAACGCAGACATGTAATAATGGCCGTATAAAACCTCTGTATCGTCAGATCACTCTTGTCCAGGAAACCATTGATATCGTAGTCCACGATCACGGATTTTTCGGGGGCTATGCCCGGTTGCCCTGTCCTGATCAATATCCGAACGTGTTTGTTATCTAACTCCTGACGTATATACCGCACCAGAGACAGGCCAGCCTGCTCGCTTTCCATCACCACATCAAGGATTATGATGGCCACATTGGCGTTGTCCTTAATCACCTGCCTGGCCTCCTTTGCCGAAAAGGCCGATACAAAATGTAACCGCCTCTCCTGAAAGACAAAGTCAACCAGCGTGGCCCTCGTGGCCCTGTGTACCTCCGGTTCGTCGTCAACGATTATCACCTTCCAGGAGGAAGCGTCCGCACCAGCCTGTGCATCGATCTGTAATTGCGAGGGGGTGTCTTCCTCAAAAAAGAGGTAAGGTTCCGAGTCCTCAGGTATATACTCCGGCATATCCCACAGGCAATTTATTGGTTCGTTGTGCATGGCAACTCCCTGGGTATGGAGATCGTAAAGTTTGTTCCTGACTTCTCAGCACTCTGACAATGGATGTCCCCTTGCAGGGTTTGATGTACGATGTTATACACTATATGCAGGCCGAGGCCGGTGTTGCCTGCCTGACGATTTGTCGTGAAAAAGGGGTCAAATATCTTGCCCATGATCGCCTCCGGTATGCCCTTGCCATTGTCGCTGACTGTTACAACGATGTTGCTTTGCTTCTGCACTGCCGAAATATCTATGATGCCGCCGTCCTTTCTTTCAAAGGCGTGTGTGAGGCAATTCATGATCAGGTTTGTGATTACCTGGGCAAAGGCCCCCGGATAGCTATCTATCTCTATCCCCGGGGTGCAGTTCATCGTGATACGGTGTGAGGTCTTTTTTATCATCGGCTTGAGCCCCAGCATGATGTCCTCTATGTAGCCTCTGAGGTCAAAGCGTCGGCGTTGTTGACTTGTCTGGTCGCCCGAGACCATCTTGAAGCTCTTGATCATGTCGGAGGAGCGGAGGAGGTTTTTCAGGATTATGTCGCTGTCCTCTCTGACGACCTCTATGTATCTCTGTAGTGCCCCCTTTGTCATCTTGTTGTCCTGAAATAGTGTTAAAATATCCTGTGTCTTTTCTTGCAGGTGCGAGGCGGATAAGACGGCATTACCAATGGGGGTGTTTATCTCATGTGCAACCCCGGAGACCAGTTGACCGAGGGCCGCCATCTTTTCGGCCTGTGCCTTCTTTCTCTCAAACATGTCGTTAAAGACAACCACGGCCCCGGAGAGGTTGCCATGCTCATTAACGATCGGTGTTGCCACGTACTCTACCGGAAAGCTCGTGGCATCCTTTCGCCAGAAGACCTCGTCCTCGACGCGATAGACGTTGCCTTCCTTAAACGCCTTGTATATCAGGCAGTCCTGATCGGCATGGCCTGTGTTGCCGGAGTTGGAGTTGTGCTTGATGCAGTGATAGGGCTTGCCTAACAGCTCTTGTAGCTGCCAGCCGAGCATCTTAGCAGCCGCGGGGTTTACAAAGGTTATCTGTCCGTTGATATCCAGGCCGTATATGCCCTCTCCGGCAGAGTTGAGGATCAGCTCATTCTGACGTTTTACACGTTCCAGTTCTTCCTCGGCGCCCCGGCGTGCTATGATGCCGGCAAGGGTGTTGGAGACCGCCATCAGGAACTCCTCTTCCATGGGGCTTCTGACGTGGCCCTCCTTGAGGTACAGGTTGAGCACTCCAAGGAGCTTGTTGGTAAATATGATGGGCACGCAGAAATGCCCATGCGGCATCATGCCATCAAACCTGATGTCGTGTCGATCGTCAATGCTGTTGGCAAAAACGATCTCACCGGTGGCTGCCGATTTGCCGCAGAGGCACTTGCCAAAGGGAACGTTCTTGCAGAGGCTCAACAAGTGCTCGGAAAGCCCCCTCTGTACCCGCATCTCAAGGACGTCTTCACGCTGCCCCAGTAGAAAAATGGCACCCTTGGACTCAAACTCCAACCACGGGATAGTTATGATCGTATCCAGCACCATTCCCATCTGCTCGGTCAGCGATATGGGTTCCAGCGAAATACGGACTATCGCATTTAACACGTTCTGTATATGATAGTGAAGCGTAAGTATCTTCTCTGCCTTGCTGTTGTACAGGGCTATTTTTATGGCCGCATATAGTTCGCTCTCCTGGAAGGGCTTTAATATATAGGCGAAGGGGTTTGTCTTCTCCACCCGTTCGATTATGTCCTTATCGAGGTAGGCCGTCAGATATATCACCGGGATGTTGAGGTCGGCCTTTATCTGCCGTGCCGTTTCCACGCCATCGAGCTTGCCACCGAGGTTGATATCCATCAAGATCAGGTCCGGCAACATCTCTCCGGCCTGTATCACGGCATCCTCACCCGAATAGGCCATTCCGACCACATCATACCCCCAGCCCTGGAGTAATCGCTGCAATCCCGTTATCAGTATTGCATCGTCATCTACAAGTAATATGCGCTCTTTTTCCATATATTTAATCGCCTGCTTTATAGTATCACAATTCTACACTTTACCACAACAACCAATATTTTTTTAAGTTCATACGTATTGACAGCGATATGGAGATATGTTATCGTTAAAGCGTAAAATCATCAAAAATGACACCAGGAGGAATAAATATGATCAGGGCTTACCGAAGTGTATTGGGTTACACAATACCTTCGCCATTAAGCAACTTTAGATAGCCTGTTAATGCTATACTGATCGGATTCGAGTTTTTTCGGGTATCAAAATTGCCTGAATAGAAGAAAGAAAGGGGCGGCTCCGCCCCCCTTCAGAACCCCCTGCAAGGGGGCCAGCCCCC
>NZ_JABXWD010000306.1 GCF_019173545.1 Candidatus Magnetobacterium casense
GTCTAAAGTCTGGGATATGACCACCGGCAGGCTCATTTGGACAACAAATCCACGCCTTTTCTGTAAAGGAGCCTGGATTGACGGAGTCAGGGAACTATCGGAGAGCAACCGACGCTTACTTTTGCAGAGGGGAGAGATTGGCAGCTAATACATGGTACATTCAGGGTGGAATTACCAATATCCAGTCCGCAGACATATCTCGGTATGCCCTGGAGGGCGGCCGGATTAATTAGGAACAGCGTCTCTGGCATTTTGGTAACTGTGCCATAGTAACTGTGCTATAATAAGGCATCGTCGTGTTACTGTCTCGTTGAGGCATGGACGATGTTGGAGACATTCTATGGGAGGTATCTATGTTGTTTGAAGTGTTTGTGATCAGTGTTTTTGTGTTAGCAGTGGTAATAATTATTCTCTCCATAAGCATTGTTGGTCCTACGGAGGTGGGATTGGTGATGAAGCGATTTTCGCTGAAGAGTTTGTCTGAGGACAATCCGGTTGCGTTTTCGGGGGAGGCCGGGTATCAGTCTGAGCTTTTGATGCCTGGGTGGCGTTTTAAGCTCTGGATTCTCTACAGGGTTACCAGACATCCGTGGGTGCAGGTTCCGGCGGGTGAGATAGGCGTGGTCATAGCGCAGGTGGGCAAGCCCCTGCCCGTGGGCGCCAAGTCGGCCATCTACAAGGATGTCTTTGGCAACTTTGGCAACCTTGACGACTTTGTAAACAATGGCGGTCAAAAGGGCGTACAACGCCATGTCCTCTCTCCGGGGACGCTTGCCCCCATACATCCTGCCGGCTTTCTGGTGATAACCAAAAAGCTCGTCTACGGTGTCCCCGTTGCCCCTGAGATGCAGCGGATGATGCCCCTTACCCCGGACAAGTTCGGACTGAGACCCGATCAACTAAACGTCGTGCGCATAGAGCCGCTGATGCACGACGACAGGATCACGGACACCATTGGCATCGTGACCACGTATGAGGGTGACCCCCTGCCCTCAGGCGATATCGCAGGCAGGATAGGCGGTTTCTCCGACATAACGAACCTTGAATCTGCCGAAACCTCAGACCCCGAACTCATGGAAACCATCCTGGCCAGCAAGAACAACATACACAACAATTATCAGAACTTTCAGGCATTCCTCGATAGCGGTGGCAAAATAGGTCTGCAACACGATCCGCTCCTGTATGGCGCCTATAACCTCAACCCCTTCCTGGTGAGCACGGAAATGGTGCCCATGCTTGTGGTTGAGCAGGGGCAGGTGGCGGTTGTGAAATCCTATGTGGGGTTGCCGTCGGTGGACATCTCAGGGGATGCCTTTAAGTTTGGCTCCATTGTGCGTCCCGGGCACAGAGGAATCTGGCGGGAACCCATGCGCACCGGCAAGTATCCCCTCAACCCGTACTGCTATAAGCCCGAAATCGTTACCACGTCTATATTGAACCTCAACTGGGCCGAGGCCACCTCTGTCGCACACAAACTCGATGAAAACCTCCAGTCTATCATTGCCAAGAGCAAGGAGGGGTTTATTTTCAAGATAGACCTTCAGGTGCAGATACACATCCCGGACTCTCAGGCGCCCAAGGTCATAAGCATGGTTGGCAGCGAAAATAATCTCGTCAACGAGGTGTTGCAGGCGGCCGTGGGCAATCACTTTAGGGACACGCTGCAGGCCCTCTCTGCGGTGAGCTTCATAGAGAAAAGGAACACGATACAGGTTCAGGCCACTCAGTACATAGAGGAGAAGCTGCGCGAGTACAACGTCGAAACCAGAGGGGTCTACATCCAGGACGTCGAACTGCCCAAGGACCTTGTGGTGGTGCTGACCCAGCGCGAAATAGCCAACCAGGAGATCGAAACCTACAAAAAGCAGCAGGCAGCCCAAACCCAGCGCGTAGACACGGAAAAGGCTAAAGGCACGGCCGATATGCAGGCCGAATTGGCCAAGGCACAGGTGGGCGTGGATATCGAAACCAACCGCGCCAGGCAGGTGACCATCCAAGCCGATGCCGCCAAGTACAAAAAGACTGCCGAGGGCGATGGCGAATCCTACTACATCGAAAAGACCGGCACGGCCAAAGGCGCCGAAATCAGGGCGGTCGGTATGGCAAGGGCAGAGGCCGCACAACAGCTCAAGAACTCAGTCGGTCAATCCGGCACCACCCTGGTCAACGTCATAGACGCCCTGATGAAGGGTGACAAGAAGATAGTGCCCGATACCATGGTCGTAGGTGGCAACCTGGGGTCAATTGATGGCCTGGCCGCTTCTCTGATAAAGTTCCTGGGAGAAAAGAACCTGAAAGTTTAAAACTCAAGCGTGTGCAAGAAGGGGCCAAGGGGGTTAGCAACCCCCCGATATAAAAGGGGGACTGGTCCCCTGCAATGCCCCATCGAAGTGCCGCATAGTTTATAGCGCAGTCCTACTCTAACAGCTTTGAAGTGTGGTTGCGGCCAACACTGAACTGACTGACGATATCCCGCAGACGCTTTGAGAGCGTCACCAGATGCGAGGATGCCTGTGACACAACATCCGTACACACGGTGGTATCCCTTGAACTCGTTGCTATTGTTTCTATATCCCTTGTGACGTTGTCCGCAACCGAAGTCATCTCATCCGTGGCAGAGGCAATGCTTGACAACACCTCCTGGAGCCTGGTAACACTGGATAAGATATCCTCCAGCGATTTACCAGCTTGCATGGAGTATGAGACACCGTTACTGACCCTCTGGAGACTACCCTGCATGGAGGTAATGACCTTGATAGTCTCCCCCTGCATTGTGGTTATCATGGCGCTTATTTCGGTTGTAGCCTTTGAGGTTTTTTCGGCGAGCTTTCTTACTTCGTCTGCAACAACGGCAAACCCTCTGCCCTGTTCCCCTGCCCTGGCCGCCTCTATGGCCGCATTTAAGGCCAGGAGGTTGGTCTGATCCGCTATGTCATTGATGACCTTGACGATGTCACCTATCTGGTTTGAGCGGTTGCCAAGGGACCCCACTAAAGAGGCCGATTCCCTGACCGTTTCATCTATCATCTTTACTTCATCTACAGTTTGTCCTACCACCTTTGAGCCTTTGCGTGCTATTTCGACGGTTTTGCTTGCCGACAACGCTATATCTGATATGTTCTTTGCTATGTCTGAGACCGTCTGGGACATCTCCTCTATGGAAGTGGCTATCTGGGTGGTGCGTTCTGCCTGGTTGACTACGTCGGTTGACATCTTGCCGGAGCTGCTTTTAAGGCTGCCGCTGGCATCTGACATGGCATCGGCGGCATCCTTGACCTCGCTTATAATGTCCTTGAGGCTTGTCACCATATGGTTAAGCCCTTGCGATAGCTTTCCTACCTCGTCCTGGGTATCGTATTTAAAACGAACCTTCAGATCTCCCGATGCGATCAACTCCAGGTCCCTTGCCAGATCAACAAGAGGCTGGTGGGTAAACTTAAACGTAAACGTGAATATAAATATTACACTTACCAGTCCAAGCGCTCCCAGGGCTATAAAGATGTACTCTATTCTCTTAAGGCTTCCCAGCGTCCTTGCCATTGAAATAGTAATGCTAACAGCCCCCAACACCTCTCCCTCTCGGACATTGTGACATCCCAGGCAGTTCTTCCCCATGAAGCTCTTACTTGCAACGTAGGGATAAACGCCACGTATGTTCTCGCCCTCTATCACAACCTTCTCCGAGCCGGTAGATATCACATCTCGTTCAACGGGGTCTGCGGCATACTCATCCGCATTTCCCTTGCCGTAGTCCTTGTCAAGGGCGTCGGTTCTGAGCAGTTTTATCTTGACTATGTTGTTCATCTGCTCGATAAACGGCCCTTTACTTTCCTTGATGTTACCTGCCAGCATCATCGTGGTGAGGGCATTTAACACGGTATCCTTGTATCCTCTGATGGCGCCGTCTCGAATCTCGTTTATCACGAGGTGCTTTGACAGCTTCACCGTGACGATCACCGTCGCAAGGATGCCGATAAATGTTATTAATACGATTGGCACTAAGGTCTTTGTTCCTATGGATACGTTCTTCATAACAATACT
>NZ_JABXWD010000307.1 GCF_019173545.1 Candidatus Magnetobacterium casense
CGACTATGGGATCGTTACTAAGATAGATATGTCCGAGATTCGCTCTCCTTTTATTCGTGTGGGATTGGTCGCTTTCTTTTTAGCTGTGCTGGCAATTCTACTGGGGGCGTTTGCGTTTTTAAGGATCACCGATCCAATTTTTCGCAAGAGTCAGGAATCGGAGAGTATGTTTCGGGGCCTGGTGGAACAATCTCTTGCGGGGATTTGCATAATTCAACACGGGGTGTTTATCTATGTAAATCCACGGTTCACCGAGATATTTGGCTACGAAAAAGCGGAGGAGCTTTTAGGAAAAACGCCGCTTGACGTAGTTTATCCTGTCGATAGAGAGTTGGTTGCTGAAAATATTCGTAAACGAATGGACGGTGAAATAGCCTTTGCACACTATTGTTTTGGCGGACTCAAAAAAAATGGTGACATTGTACAGATTGAGGTCTATGGTTCGCGTACGGAAATTCGGGAAATCCCTGCGATTATCGGCCTGTTGCTGGATGTTACGAAGCGAGTTGAAGATGATAAACAGTTACGACAACTCAAGGTTGCCCAGGAAGCAAGCCGGGCAAAAAACGAATTCCTCTCTTTGGTGACACATGAATTACGCACACCGCTCAGTGGAATTTCCGGACTTGCGCAAACCTTGAGAGATGCCTACAGGAATGGTTGGATGACGCAGGAAGAAGATATGTTGGGAGATGTTCTTGAGAAGATTCTTAAATCAGCCTTTCATATGGCCTCTTTGATTGAGGAATTACTTGAGTTTTCGCGCATTGAGGCAGGACGGTTCGATATCCAGTATGAAGCAGTAAGTTTACGACAGGCGTTGGATATCGTTAAGTCAAACCTGTTTGAAAAAATCAAAGAGAAGCATCTGGATTTTAAGGTTCAGATTCCGCCAGACCTGCCTTTAATCCACACCGGCCTCAAGCAATTAACGCAAGTTCTGTTTAATCTGATAGGAAACGCCGTTAAATTTACTGCTGAAAGGGATGTGATTACTGTACGGGCGGTGGAGGAAGGGGCAATGGTTTTAGTGAGTGTCGAGGATTCAGGTCCGGGTATGGATGAGGAGACGCTCAAGCACGTCTTTGATATGTTTTGGCGTAGTGATAAGACTATGAGCACTGAGGGGACTGGCCTGGGACTTGCGATCTCTAAAAAGATCGTTGAGACGATGGGCGGCAATATTTGGGTAAAGAGTGAGTTGGGGCGTGGGAACACATTTTATTTCACACTTAAACAATGGAGGGAAAATGAAGAAGGCTAAAGCCCTGGTTGTAGATGACGATGACAATAATCGCTTTATCTGTGAGGTTAATCTCAAACAACTTGGGTTTGCGGTCTTGTTGGCAGAGGATGGTCAGGAGGGCTTGGATCTGGCAATAAAAGAATTACCGGATGTTATCTTGCTGGATATAATGATGCCTAAGATGAATGGTTATCAGGTATTGGATGCCCTCAGGAAGAATCCGGGAACAAGCGACATCCCGGTAATCATATTAACTGCCAAGACTGACGCCATGGCAAAGGAGATCGAAAAGGCCCTTTTAGCCGGGGCGAATGACTATGTCAGAAAGCCGTATCAACTGGCTGAACTTACGGCTCGCGTGCGAACCCTGACAGAGAGACGGCTTGCTGAAAAGGCAAAGATAGCACTGGAGAAGGAAAGAGCGGTTGATTTGCAAGATGCCGCCAGGGTTCAAAGGAAGTTTCTGACCAACAAGGAAGCCCCTGGAGATATGTTCAACAATGCCGGATTGAATGTGGTGTTTTTCAATCAACCGGCCACGGATGTATCGGGTGACTTCTGGTTTCACAAGAAAATGCCCAAGGGTAAGGCCGGCCTGTTTGTAGCCGATACCTGTGGACATGGCGTTTTGGCGGCTCTTATGTCAATGCGGATTTTATCCGTCATTGATCATTGCCCGGCGCCGGCATTGCGTCCAAGTGAGTTTTTGATAAACATCAACAGCGATATCTATGGCATGCTGTCCCCGGAAAGCAGCTTTGTGGCAGGGATGTACTTTATTTTTGAGTCACGGAAGGTTATCTTTTCCAATGCCGGACAACCGGCGCCATTTTTGCTGCATGACGGAGGGGTGATTGAGCTTAAAAACTTTGGCCCTCCACTTGGCATATTTCCTGACTTAAAGGCTAAAGAGGCGGAGTATGACTTCATAAAAGGCGATCGCCTGGTTATTTATACGGACGGCCTGTTTGAGGAGATGAATGCTCAGGGTGAACCATTCGGGACAGAGAGGGTGGCCGAGTTCCTGCAAAAAAACCAATCCCTGCCCATTGAAGACCTGAAAGACTCCCTTATTTCTGAAGTTCGGGGGTTTGTCAGTGGCAGGTTTGATGATGACGTTACGGTTATTGTAATCGAAAGGGAGTAGCTCATGACGAAGTACACGATCTTTAGTACCGACCAGGACATGGATCGGTTCATGAACGAAATCCGTCCGGTGGTTAATGATTTTGCCTCCGGCAAGGAGCAAGACAATGAGATCACATACGCTGTAATGGAGCTCCTGGCTAACGCCCAAGACCACGGAAATGCAAACGAGGCTGACCGTAAGATTGTTATCGAAGTGGAGACAAAGCAAGGGTTCATGGTCTTTGGCATTGAAGATGAGGGTGTAGGTACAAAGCGGCCTGAAATACCAAAAGAATACCCGCCATTGTCATCACCACGGGGAAGAGGTTTAAAGTCGATTATAGACATGGGGTTTACCGTGCATTTTAATGACACGGGCAACAAGGTAACACTAGTAATCAAAAAGGAGGATTAAGCAATGGAAGTTGAAAAGGTTGGTGGCATTGAAGGTTTACCGGGGGTAATTTTTATTAACCGTCCATTTGCTTTTGAAAGGGCCAGGGAGTCTTGTAGCGCCTGGGCAAAGGCACTGGTTGACGAAGTGCAGAGTTGTCGCCAAAGTGGCGAAGTTAAGACGGTGGTTTTAAACTTTACTCACGTCTCTTTCCTGGGTTCTGTCCTGATTGGCGCTATTGGGGCTAGTTTGGCGGAGTGGGTGGTAAAGGCTATGTATATCTATGGGATGCAGGAAGGTGTAAAGAGTGTCGCTACTCTTTTTGGGTTAATCGGGGACGGAAGCTACCTTAACTCTGATATCAGGGATAACAGGAAAAAGTTAAAAGCATGTAAGACTGTGGAAGAAGTCTTGGCAGACATCAAGGGAGGACAATAGAGATGGATAAAAAGCTGACAACAACATTCACGTTTGAAGGCAGCATTGTTGAGGAGCAAGACAAGATGCTCCTTATCCAAAAGACAATCAGACAGCTTGAAGGGCTGGGAGGCAAAGGCAGATTGACAATAACCATTACGCCTGCAGACAGCAGCTTTGACGAGCAAACCAAGGCAAAAAACCTCCTGGATGCAGCAGTCAAGAACTTTGAAGCGCTGGGGGAAGCGATAGATATCGTCTGCAACTTTAAGAACATGCAGGTGGTCTCTTCAAAGTTTATGGGCGCTATAGGTATGGCTTCTGCCAGGGACATCGTGCGACATATTTACATCTGGTATGTCCAGAAGGAGATCAAGAATGCCGTGGACCGCTTCATGCCCGAAAAAATCACGACCATTGATCTCTCCAGGGAGGATAATGGCGGCGTGCGTGTAGTGGAGGAGTTCGACTGATATTATAGAGCGTTTGGCTCGTGCGCAAGACAAGGAAAGAAGGGGGAGTTCTGCTTCCCCTCAGCCCCCTTGCAGGGGGTTCTGAAGGGGGCAGGAGCGCATTCGCTGCCCATACGTGTTAAGCTAATCATGAAAATCTATCAATAAAGCCATTCCTTGTAAAACCACCCTTCCCTAACCCCTAATGCTGTTGACTTAAGGAAACATAGTATACTGATCGGATTCGAGTTTTTTCGGGTATCAAAATTGCTCGCATACAAGAAAGAAAGGGGCGGCTCCGCCCCCCTTCAGAACCCCCTGCAAGGGGACCAGTCCCCTTGACCCCATTATTTCACACTCAAATATCATGCCTGAAAAAAC
>NZ_JABXWD010000308.1 GCF_019173545.1 Candidatus Magnetobacterium casense
ATCTGATAAACAACATTTTAATTCATATACTACGCAATGGTTATCCAAAGAGGAATACGTTAAAAAAAGGAAGCAAAAAGTTCGCATAGATGAACAGGAAAGAGAATATGTTTTATCCGATGCAGGTGATGGAAAACGAATTAAAAGATATCTGGAAGAAGCGATAGAAGAGGGCGTTGCTATTGACAATGTATGGGAGATAGATAAACTTACCAGTTCTGCTAAAGAGCGTCTTGGTTATCCAACGCAAAAACCCATCGCCCTGTTGGAACGCATTATCATAGCCTCCTCCAACGAGGGCGACTTAGTCCTTGACCCATTTTGTGGTTGTGGGACTACTGTCACTGCAGCTCAAAAACTGAATCGTCAATGGATAGGCATTGACATAACGCACCTTGCGACAAATCTGATAAAACTGCGTCTTATCGACATGTTTGAATTAGAGCCAAAAAGGGACTACGACATCATAGGAGAACCGGAGGACTTGACGGGCGCTACGGAGCTGGCCTTGCAGAATCGCTATCAGTTTCAGTGGTGGGCAACGTCCCTGATAAACGCCCGTCCCTATGGAGACAAGAAAAAGGGCAAGGATACAGGCATCGACGGCATCCTGTACTTCTCGGACGAAAAAGACAGGGTCAAAAAGGCCATTGTATCCGTAAAAAGCGGCAAGGTCTCAGTCAAAGACGTCCGTGACCTCGGCTATGTCATCGACAGAGAAAAGTCCGACATCGGCATCCTGATAACGTTGACCACGCCCACGCGTGACATGATAAGCGAGGCCGCCGCCAAGGGTTTGTACAGGTCTGAGGCATTTTTCAGAGATTACCCCAGACTTCAGATTCTCACGATTGAGGAACTGTTAAGCGGCAAAAAACCCGATGTCCCGATCCTGGTGTCGCCGTTTAAAAAGGCACGGTGGTCAGATACCGCTGACAATGGATTATTCTGAATAACGTAAGGTGTCATGGATGACAAATCTCTATTACGGGGTCAAGGGGACTGGTCCCCTTGCAGGGGGGTCTGAGGGGGGGCGGAGCCGCCCCCTTCTTTCCCTTCTCTCCCCTTATATGACGATACAGCGAAGGGAGGTATGCGATGAGGATACTGGTAACAGGTGGATGTGGCTTTATAGGGTCGAACTTTATAAGACACATCCTCGACAAATACAACAACTACGAGGTCATTAACCTTGATGCACTGACCTATGCGGGCAATGTCAACAACCTCAAAGACATAGACGCCAAGCGATACCGGTTTGTCCACGACAGCGTGGCAAGTGGCGATACGGTCAGGGGGTTGATCAGGGAGGTCGATGCCGTGGTGAACTTTGCCGCCGAAAGCCATGTTGACCGTTCTATTGAGGATGCGCAGCCCTTTTTGATCACCAACGTGATGGGTGTGCAGGTGCTGTTGGATGCCTCAAGGAAGGCCGGCATAAAGCGCTTTGTCCACATATCAACGGACGAGGTCTACGGCTCCCTTGAGACGGATGAGGGGGTGTTTACGGAGACGACCCCGCTTGCCCCGAACTCCCCATATTCGGCCTCAAAGGGGGCGGCAGACCTCTTGGTACATGCCTACTATAAAACCTACGGATTCCCTGTCTGCACCGTCAGGCCATCCAACAACTACGGGCCATATCAGTTCCCGGAGAAGTTCATCCCGCTGATGATAACCAATCTCATCGATGGTCAACCCGTGCCGCTCTACGGCGAGGGCCAAAACGTGCGCGACTGGTTCTACGTCGGCGACAACTGCCGGGCCATTGACCTGGTGTTGCACAAGGGCAGGGGCGGACAGGCCTACAATGCGGGGGGGCTGTGTGAGCGCAAGAACATCGACATCGTAGAGCAGGTCTTAGACATCATGGGTAAGGACCGCTCGGCCATAAGATACGTCAAGGACCGCCCCGGACACGACTATCGCTATGCCCTCAGCAACGACAAGATACACGCAGAACTGGGTTTTACACCGCAGATGCAGTTCAGGGCCGGCCTTGAACATACGGTGCAGTGGTTTAAGGACAACCAGTGGTGGTGGAGATCGCTTAAGGAGCGCCTTGTCTCTGAAAGTAAGGGGTTCTGGGGTTGAGGATACTTGTAACCGGCAGTGAGGGGATGCTTGCCGGAGACCTTATCCCCATCCTTGCCACCGACTGCGACTGCTACGGCAAAAGCAGGGAGACGCTTGATATAACGGATGCAGAACGTGTCTTTGAGACCGTTGAGGGCTGCGACGTGGTGGTAAACTGCGCTGCCTACACGGCCGTTGACCTTGCAGAGACACAACGGGAGCTTGCAATGCTCGTAAACGGCATCGGGGTGCAGAACCTCGTCCTGGCATGTGAGGCCCACGGTGTGCCCCTGTGTCACATAAGTACGGACTACGTCTTTGACGGCTCAAAGGGGTCCCCTTATACGCCCTTTGATAACGCCTGTCCGGTTAATTTTTACGGGGAAAGCAAGCTGGCTGGTGAGCGCTACGTTAGGTGGCTCACCAGACGGTTTTACATTATCCGGACAAGTTGGCTTTATGGCACACGTGGCAACAATTTCGTCAAGACCATGCTGAGACTCAGCGGGCAGAGGGATGAGGTCCGCGTGGTTAGTGACCAGATAGGCAGTCCCACTTCCACGGTAAGCCTTGCATGGGCCATCAAGGCAATTATTCGGAGCAGACGCTACGGGGTCTACCACGTCACCGACCAGACGGATGGCAAACTGAGCTGGTACGACTTTGCCTGTGAGATCATGCGTCTGACCGGGACCGGTACGCGGGTCATACCGATAACAACGGCTGATTATCCAACTGCGGCCAGGAGACCTGTTTATTCGGTGCTCGACCTGGAGGCAAGCAGGCTCAGTGTCGATTACCCCATCAAAAGCTGGGATGTTGCATTGGCCGACTGTCTCAGGGACATGCCAAAGGTCTGATGAACAGCGTCAGCGTAATCATTCCAACACTCAATGCTGAAAACCTAATCAGTCCGCTTGTTGAGAGGCTCCGCACCCAAAAGGCAAACGTCCTTGAAATCATAGTTATCGACTCCTCTTCGGCGGATTCAACCGTTGCAACGGCCACCTCCCTGGGGTGTGAGACAATCGTGGTCCCTGTCGAGGAGTTTAACCACGGCCTGACACGCAATCTTGCCGCCGGTGTTGCCCGTGGCGAGGCGCTCGTCTTTATGACGCAGGATGCCATGCCCTCTGACGACATGGTGTTGCCCCACCTGCTGACCCCCCTGGAGGATAACGCCGTGGCCGCCTCGTATGCCAGGCAAGTCTGCGGCAAGGATGCCCGCCCTCTGGAGCGGTTCTGCCGACAGTTTAATTACCCCCCCGCTGTCACAGATGGGACGTTTCAGTTGAAGGACTCCGGGGCGGTGGCACACTTGGGCATAAAGACGTTCTTTTTCTCCAACGTCTGCTCCGCCATAAAGAGGGACGTGTTCCTGGAAATGGGCGGCTTTGTAAAGACCCTCATGAATGAGGACATGGTTTTTGCGGCAAAGTTGATTCGCTCCGGCTACAAGGTGGCCTATCAACCCCAGGCCGTTGTTATCCACTGCCATAACTACTCGGTCATGGAGCAGTTACGGAGGCACTTTGACATCGGCGTATCTCTGCGGGACAACGCCCTGTTGTCATACGCAAGTCCCCAGGGGGAGGGCAAGAGGTTTCTCAAGACCGGCGCGCTGCATCTATTGAAAGAGGAGGGGGTGTATTATCTGGGCTACTTCTTTATAGACACGCTTTTCAGATACGCCGGTTACAGTCTTGGTACCAGGCACTCGTTGTTGCCCGGAAAAGTTAAGCGGTGGCTGACAAACAAACCGTCCTACTTTTACCGTGAAAATCTTATTGAGTTAAGACACAAAACTCCCCCTCACCGTCCATGACAGTTTTTTTTTGCGATGATTCTATGTCTTATTCCTTACATATCCAAATTTCTTCAAAATTCGCATCCAGCGTGGAGCGTTGCGCTTTACCTGCAAAGCTTCATAATCTACAT
>NZ_JABXWD010000309.1 GCF_019173545.1 Candidatus Magnetobacterium casense
CGCCCTCACTTGTGGCAGCACCGGAGACGGAATCCTTTGGTACAATCGTTTTCCTGCTACGCTTTATGAACACCATTATAGCGATAGCCACAACAATTGCTACGGCTATAAGTATCAGGACTACCGGTAATTTACTTTCCATCATTAATTAGTATTGTAACATTTAGAGATAAATAAGGTCAAAGATTCAATTGTACGGGGTGCACTATTGAAGCGTGGTCACATTGCTCATGCACGGCAACAGCACCATACTGTGAATATATACAAGCGGCTAAAATTCCCGGCAATCGCTGTTGAGTGTGATCACCCCTGCACCCCCTGCAGGCAATATTCAGAATCGTGAAAGGGGGAACAAAGTCCCCCTCTCTTTTTTTTTCTTACTTTATGTAGGCTTCGGTTACATAGCGACGCATCATTCTGTGTGTATTGAAGTAGTATGCGTTTTTGGCTATGGTATCAGTCATTATGTTAAGCCACTGCTGTCTGTTGTTGTAGTATGTGGGGATGAGGACGTTTTCGAGTTTATCGTAGAGGTCTTCGGCGTCAATTGCGTTCATGCTTTCATCGGGGGCAATTTCGGTGGCGGCGGGACCAATGGACCATCCGGTGACGCCCTCTATGTGTCCTTCGATCCACCAACCGTCCAGGACGCTGAAGTTTGGCACTCCGTTGTGTGTAGCCTTCATGCCGCTGGTGCCCGATGCCTCAAGCGGACGCAGGGGATTGTTCAGCCACACGTCAACGCCTGAGACAAGCATCAGGGCAATGTCCATCCGGTAGTTCTTCACAAACACGATCCTTATCTGGTCACGCAGCTCTCGTGAATAATTGAATATGGACTGGATCAGTTTTTTTCCGGCCTCATCACGGGGATGTGCCTTGCCGGCAAAGATGAGCTGCAACTTGCCTTTGGCGATCTTTATGAGCCTCTCAACATCGGAGAACAGCAGATTGGCTCGCTTGTATGTGGCAAATCTGCGGGCGAATCCCAACGTCAGCGTGTTGTAGTCCATGCCGATGCCGGTAGTGGAGTTTACGTAGTCTATTAGGACCTTTTTGGCCTCCATGTGGGCGTTCCAGATTTCGCTTTGCGGGATCAGTCCGACCCTGACAAAGGTCTCCGGCTCGTTGGCCCATCCGGGGATGTACTTGTCGTAGAGGCGTTTGAAGTTTTCAACCGTCCAGGTGTAGGAGTGGATGCCGTTTGTTATGGCATTGATCCTGTAGCCGGGGAACATGTTCTGTGAGACTTCGCCGTGCTTTTTGGCGACACCGTTGACGTAGTTGCTGAGGTTTAGGGCAAGCATGGTCATGTTGAGGTCCTTCTCACCTGCCAGCCACCGGATCACCTTTTCGGGGAAGTAGTCGCCGATAACCTTGCGATAGAGTTCGTAGTCAAAGCGGTCGTGTCCGGCCTCCACGGGCGTGTGTGTGGTAAAGACGCACAGCTCCTTTACGGAATCAAAGTCCCAGACCAGGGACTCATCCCAGACCGATTCTATGTCCTTCTTGTACTTGTGCAGGAGCTCAAGGGTCAGAAAGGATGCGTGTCCTTCGTTCATGTGGTACTTCTTGATGGTGAAACCGAACTCTCTGAGCATACGCACGCCACCGATGCCAAGGATTACTTCCTGTTTTATCCTGTAGCTGCTGTCTCCGCCGTAGAGGAAGTGTGTCAGTTCTCTGTCTTCGGCGCTGTTTTCGGGCATGTCGGTATCCAGGTACAGCACCGGCACCACGCCGCCCCGAAGACTCTGGATAAAGTAAATCCACGTCTGTATATACACGGTTCTGCCCTCTATGCGCACGCTGACCTTTTCGGGGGCTAGGGTCATATACGTTGAGGGGTCCCAGTTGACGGGATGGGCTATCTGATAGCCGCTTTCGTCAAAGTCCTGCGTGAAGTATCCCCTGCGGTGCATGAGCGTCACGGCCACGACAGGGAGGTTGAGGTCTGCGGCGGATTTTATCGTATCACCCGCCAGGATACCAAGACCTCCACTGTAGGTCGGGATGTCGTCCTTAAGTCCTATCTCCATAGTGAAGTAGGCAATCTTCGGCTCGCTTACGTATTTTTCCAATAATGACATGCTGACATCATTCTCCTTAAATTAAGAATTTTAGAATATTTTAATAAAAACACGATAGAAAAAACAACCCCCCTGTTTCGTATAGATTTTTACGTGAGGCAACGCGGAAGCAATTCGCACCCTTGCGCTGCCCTGCCTCAGTTGTGTTATAATTGAGAGGTAGTGTGTCGATGCTTCTTTGGAGCATTACTATTGATTGTGGAGGTTGTGAGGTGTCTGAGGTAACGATACTGCATGTATCGGATTTGCATATGGAGAGTAAGCATCTTACGGACATCAGGATCATCCTGGATGCGCTTTATGCCGATCTGGTGAAGTTGCGCTGGGAATCCGTCGAGCCGAACGTTGTTGTGTTTACGGGCGACCTTGTCAACGCAGGCAGCAACGTGGATGAGTTTGGCCTTGCGGAGAGTGTGTTTATCACACAGTTGATGGGGACGTTGGGATTATCCACAGACCGGTTCTTTTTTGTCCCCGGCAATCATGATATCGACAGGGATAAATGGAATCGCTACTCGGTTTCAGGGGTAAGAGCAGCCTGTAACAATACGCTGGAGCTTAACGAATTCTTTGATACCGAATTAAAGCTAAATGCACCTAAATATGTTGAAACACTGCATAATTTCACAGAGTTTAAACGCCGTTTTAAATATCCACCTCCAACAGAATCAAACAACCTGTTCTCTGTCCATCAGCTAACCATAAACGGTGTCAAACTTGGGATCGGCTCTCTGAACTCCGCATGGCTGGCTTACGGTGGTGCCGTAGATAAAGGAAAGCTCCTTGTCTGTGAGCGGCAGGTTGATAGCGTCCTGGAGGAAATGAAAGACTGCGATGTTAAGATAGCCCTCATGCACCATCCCTTGGAGTGGTTGGTGCCATTTGACAGGACGGATGTTGAAAACAGATTCAGACAAAAGTTTGATTTCCTCTTCACCGGACATTTACACGACCCAAGTCCGAGCTTCACTCAAAAAGCTGTAGGCATGTTGTTTCACAGTGACGGCGGAACACTGTTTAACGGTGATAGGGAGAGATATCAAGGTTATACGGTCATCAAAAAAGGTTCTGATAAAATAGCGGTGTACTTTAGGAGATACGTTAACAGTCGCAGGGAGTTTGTCCAAGACGTTGATAGAGCAACAGACGGTTATTGGGAGATGCCACTTGCCAGTAAAGCGCCATCACCGGGTACAAAGAAGGACGATCCCATAAAGTCCATGCTCAACGATATGCAAAGCCGCCTGAAAGTACCTTTGTACGTCCCGCTGACGTGTGCCAACGACATACTCATCCGCGAGAGTACAACTGATCTCAAGGAAGAGGTAGACAAGTTTCTCACTGCTGATCGAGCCGGCGTGTTGTTGCTCCTGGGGGATTCGGGTGCGGGGAAGTCAACCTTCTGCGCACATCTGTTTGCAGGGTTGCGGGATGCGTACTTGAAGGACGCTGATGCGCCGGTGCCTGTGTTTATCAAACTTGGCACGCTGTATGAGGGCGTAAAGGCCGGGACGTTTGTCGATGATGAGTTAAGACGTTATAAATTAGACCCGTTGTCAATAGATAGCCTCAAGCAAGGAAAGCGCGTCATCTTCTTCCTTGACGGCTATGATGAGTTGGTCGAAAAGTTGCCGTTGTTCCAGGGGGACTGGCTTAACGGCTGGACAGACGCCAAGGTGATCGTTACGTGCAGGAATCAGCACATCTCCAAGAGCGATGAGTTTCTCCTCTTTCATCGGGTTGACCCATTAACCAATCGTCCTGATGAGAAAGGTTTTCGTTCTTTGTACATAACGCCTCTTTCGGATACTCGGTAGCACTCCAAACAAGCGTGGACGATGTATAAAGTATTGAAAAAAAGTGGTTTATGTGTAATAATATTTGTATGTAATAACACATGCAGAAAGGAGAAAGACATG
>NZ_JABXWD010000031.1 GCF_019173545.1 Candidatus Magnetobacterium casense
GATGTCAATATCTGCTATTTTTTTTAGCTTAATATCGATGCCTGTGCGTTTTTTTATTAGTTCGCCCTGTTGAAGAAGGATTCTTGCGGTACCGCTGCCGACCGTGCCAAATCCGATTATGCCAACGTTTGTCATTTGCCTAGCAACCTCCTGATCCCTTTTGTGGCTTGTTTGATCCTGTGTTCGTTTTCGACCAGAGCAAAGCGTACGAAGTCGTCGCCTCCTTCGCCAAAACCTATGCCCGGCGCCACGGCCACTTTTGCCTCTGTCAGCAGGAGCTTGCTGAACTCAAGCGATTTCATATGTCTGAACTGCTCCGGTATACGTGCCCATGCAAACATGGTTGCCTTTGGCGGGGGGACGGGCCATCCGGCCTTGTGCAGGCCGTCAATGAGGACGTTTCGTCGTTTTTCGTAAGTCTGGCAGATTTTCTCCACGATATCCTGTTTCTCCCGCAGTGCCACGATAGAGGCTATCTGTATGGGTTGAAACATGCCGTAATCGAGGTAGCTCTTGAGCTTTGTGAGGGCGCCAACGATCTCCCTGTTACCGCTACAGAAGCCAACGCGCCATCCGGCCATGGAATAGCTTTTGGTCATAGAAAAGAACTCCACCCCTACGTCGATGGCGCCCTTTGCCTGCAAAAAGCTCGGCGCCTTATAGTCGTCAAAGACGAGGTCTGCGTAGGCCAGGTCGTGGATCACGATGAGGTTGTTTTCCTTTGCGAAGTCAACGATCTTCTCAAAGAAGCTGATATCGATGACCTCCGTTGTGGGGTTGTGCGGGAAGTTGATGATCAGCAGTTTTGGTCTTGGCCAGGTGTTTTTGTAGGCATTTTCCATTTCGTCAAAGTAGTTGATGCCTGCACCGATGGGAATGTTTCTGACCTGTCCTCCGGCAATGATGACACTGTATGGATGTATGGGATATGCGGGGGTGGGGGTGAGGGCGACATCGCCCGGTTCGATCATTGCCAGGATCAGGTGGCTGAGGCCCTCTTTGGAGCCGATGGTGACGACCGTGTTTTCGTTTGGGTCAAGTGAGACGTTGTAGCGTCTGTCGTACCACTCGCAGATGGCCATGCGCAGTTGAGTGATACCCCTGGATGCGGAATATCGGTGATTTTTGGGGTTTGCGGCTGCCTCGCGTAGTTTGCTTACTATGTGTTGTGGTGTGGGCAGGTCTGGATTACCCATGCCCAGGTCGATTATATCTTCCCCCTTTCTTCTTGCCTCACTCTTGAGGTTGTTTACTACGGCAAATACGTAAGGCGGCAGCCTGTTTATTCTGTTAAATACATACATTGGGACATTATACCACAAACCATTAACCGATGCAACAGGGGATAAGCAGGAAGGGGTCAAGGGGTCAGCGACCCCCGGCATAAAGGGGGGGCTGGCCCCCTTGCAGGGGAGGTCTGAGGAGGGGGCGGAGCCGCCCTCCTTCTTTCTTTTTTTAGGGGTGAATATTGTTATACATGTTTATGCTCCCTTGCTTATGAGGCGTTGTTGAGTTGGCGCATCTTAAATTTGCATATATCTCTTAATTTATTCTATAATTAGGTAATGCAGGGTAGCACTCAAATCAACCGTGGACGAGGTATAACGTATTGAAATGAGCAAGTTATTTATACCCAGTGCCAAAATACTGCCTCGGATGAAAAGGCCTGAGCTCCTTGCCCCGGCGGGCAGTTTTGACAAGCTCAGGACCGCCATCCACTACGGCACTGATGCCGTGTATCTTGGGCTGACCGGTTTTAGCCTCAGGGCGAAGGGTGACAACTTTGACGGAGGTCAACGGGGGGAGCAGCTAAAATCCGCCGTCGATTACGCCCACGCTCACGGCAAAAAGGCCTACGTTACGGTAAACGTCTTCCTTCACAACGCCGACCTGCAGTCACTGGCGGAGCACATCGATTGTCTCAGAGAGATCAACCCCGATGGCGTGATCGTCTCCGACCCCGGGGCGTTTGACGCCATAGCCGAGGCGATCCCCTCACTGCCAATACACATCAGCACGCAGGCCAATATCACAAACTGGCGCTCGGCACGGTTCTATGAACGACTTGGTGCCAAACGCCTCGTCCTCGCACGTGAACTCTCAATCAACGAAATCAAAGACATCCGCGACCACGTCTCCATAGAGCTTGAGTGCTTTGTCCACGGGGCGATCTGCATATCGTACTCGGGCAGGTGCTATATCAGCGCCTTTCTGGCCAATCGGTCGGCAAATAGCGGCCTGTGTACAAACTCGTGCCGGTGGAACTACACGTTGATGGAGGAAAAGCGCCCCGGTGAGCACTTCCCCGTTTACGAAAACGACAGAGGCACTTACGTTATGAGTTCCAGGGACCTCTGCATGATCGAGCACCTCGATAAACTGCATACCGCCGGCGTGAACAGCTTCAAACTCGAAGGCAGGGTCAAGGGCGTCAATTACCTGGCCACCGTGGTGAAGGTCTACAGGGAGGCCATAGATGCCCTCAACAGTGGCAGTGATTACGTCGCAGACGATCGGTGGCTGACGGAGTTATCGTCGGTGTCAAACCGGGGATTTACAACGGGGATGTATCTGGGCAGTCATCCCGATGGCCATTACAACCACGACGAACAGGAGATGTACAAAGGCAGTCACAATATACTTGGAGTCGTCCGCTGCACACGTGATGGCTGGGGCGAGGTCTACCTCAAGGGCAAGTTGGCCGTAGGGGACTCTGTAGTGTTCCTATCCCCGGGGCTGGAACGTGCGGCCATCATACTCCGGCAAATAAAGGACGTCTTTGGAAATCCCATAGATTCAGCAAAGAACGAAGACACGGTCATAATACCCATCATTGAAGGCGTCAAGAAAAACGACCTGCTGAAAAAAAATGAGACTCAATGTTAAAGTTTTTAAGAGGACGCAATAATTATTTTTCAGACGCCCCTCTACCATGCTTTTTAAAGAGAATACGGTTGGCGTATTTTTTTGGGTAGTTTTCAATTTTTAATACCATATAGTATAATATATCATGAAGGATACACCACCGAGCGGTTACGATAAGCTCATCAAGGAGCTGATGGAGGGGATCGAGCAGCCTCTGATAGAGGATGTATTGGGTATCAGGGCCGATAAAGTTACCAGACTCAACACCCTGATGCAGTTGACGGACGAGCGCGAGGTCGATTTCCTGGCGAAAATAGACTGCGCTAACGCCGACTCCTTCATTGCACACGTAGAGTTTCAGAGCACAAATGACCCCAAAATGCTTAAGAGAATGCTGCGGTACTTTATTCACATCTATTCGTTGTACGAGTTAAGGGTAAAGCAGTACGTCATCTTCATCGGCAAAGACAAAATGAATATGAAAACGCGGTTAAAGCTGCCTGAGATTCGCTACAAATACAAACTGATAGACATGAGGAATATCTCGTGCGAAAAATTTCTGTATTCCGGTGTGCCTGGAAAAATTATTCTTGCGATATTGTGCAACATGGGCGGGCGTGATGAGAGGGAGCTTGTACGGCAGATTTTAGAGGAGTTAATGAAGGTCACCAAAGGACTTGATCTGTCAAGCAATGTCAGGAAATTAGAGATGCTCTCAAGGCTGAGAGACATGCAAAAAATCGTGATAGAGGAGGTCGGGAAAATGTCAATCGCATATGATTTACCAATAGAAAAGGACCTAAGATTCATACAAGGTAAGCAAGCAGGTAAGCAAGAGGGTTTGGAAAGTGGCCGGGTAGAAGGCATGCAAGATACGATAGAACTGTTGTTAAGGATGAGGTTTGGCGAAGAAGGCTTATCGTTTATGCCTAAAATCAGAGGTTATGGCGATACATCAAGGCTCCGCTCAATAACGGAAGCATTGATAAAGGCACAGGACATCAGAGAGGTTGAGGGATTACTTTAGCCTCATCGCTTGTTTACAGATCATAAGAATATATATCTAAAGGAGACATTGCGATATGGAGTTTTATGTGGTCTTGATCACCGCACCGGATGAGCAGTCTGCCAGGGAGATGGCCATGAGGCTTGTGGAGGAGGGGCTTGCAAAGTGCGTAAATATAATCAACAACGTTACTTCCATCTTTAGCTGGGAGGGTAAGATTGAAACGTCCCCTGAGGTCCTCATGATCGCAAAGACCAGGCGGGATAAGTTCCAATCCCTCAAGGAGCGCGTCATAGGGCTGCACTCCTACTCGGTTGCCGAGGTCATAGCCTTGCCCATCGTAGAGGGGTCGGAGGCATACCTGTCATGGTTGCGCTCGTAGGATTTTAAGGACTGGGGTGTGGCTTTATGTCGTACAGAGACAGGTATTTTTCAACAAAAGGTTGCCAGTTATTTGAGTGATAAAAGCGCAGGGCGGGATAGCTCGTGTGGTAGTAAAACTGGACCATCTGGGTATTTTGTGTTGCCGTGGGAGTATCTGCTTTTTTGAGGTCTGCGATATTCAGAGTCTCTTGTGCCAGGTCTGGCTTAAAACTCTCGTGCTTGTAGAGATACATGGCGGTGTCAGGCTCGGTAAACTCCACGGCATAGAGGCGGTTGTCAAGGTCAAGGACTATGCAGCTTGAATTAAGCCTGCCGGTGTCGCAGCATAACGATGATAGTTCCCTACGGTCTTCCTTGGCTTTTTCAATGACATCTCTGCGGGTCTTGTGGTGGTAGTTGGAGACAAAAATGCGGCTGTCCCTTATTGAACCGGCAAAGCGCAACCAGAATGCCCTCCGTCCATGGGCATCACTGATGTCATCGGATAAAAATTTGAAAAAAAATACGATATCGTCCTCAATCAACCATCTCTTAAATATCCCTGTGGAATGTTCGCCTATTGTACTCCAGTTATCCGCACAGGCGGCATCGCGAGGGTCTCCAAGGATATCCGGAGCCAGGAAATGCTTGTTCAGTTTCTTTTGACAGGCAACCCTGTACTCACCGTCGGAGTCAAGGCGTCGTATCAGTTCGGAGGCAATTTCGTCTGCTCGTGCCTTATCTGTAGTGCCATGGGGCAGCAATACCTCGTACAATAAGACGTTGAGACAAACGTGATTTTTAAAGTCATCCAGGCATAGCTTGATAATATTGCCACAGACCTCTACCAAAAGGTCATCAGCAGAGCCTGGCACCAGATGGTGTCTCAGCAGCAGGGTGTCAATTGGGATAGCCGGGGTTTTCTCTTTATCGTCCAACACGCACATGGCAATGTTAAGCGGTGTGTCTGCGGAAAAGTACATCTCCAGCGATTCTGCTACATTGGAGATATCACAGCCCTCTTGCGCCCCCTGCTCCCAAGACAGCCACAGCTCCCTAAGGGGTAAGAAGACAGATTGATTTTCCATAAAATACCGATACCTCTTGAAATACACGGCAAGCAGATTCTTGTACATCAGACAGGAGCGTATCCCCGCTGTCTTTATTGCATCTAAGAGTCTCAGATATATCGACTTGTTGTTAACCGGCAGGTCGTGGTCACAGGCCAGTACCCTAAGCTCCCTGTGGGTTAGCTCAGGCATACGGTTGTGGATTGCCAGGGATGCGTTGATTTTATTCTTTATCTTTCGCAGTTCGGAGCGATAACGGGTTGGCGCTGCTAAGGTGGTAACAGGCGTTGGCGCTTCTTCCTTTCTTGCAACACTCTCCGATGCAAGCGTGTCATAGGCCAATCCCGATTGCCCTATTGAGCTAATCGCCCTCTCAATGTCCCGGATGTCAAGGCCAGGCAAGAACTACTACCCCTTTAGCTTATCGTTTAACTGCACCAGCGTAGATGATATCTCATCAACCAGCTCGGTCTGAACATGGATAACCCCACGGAGGCTGTTGACCGACTCTGACAGGCCGGCGTTGATGTCGTTGATGAACCTGGTCAGCCCATCGGTCGTGCGTCCGGTGAAGACGTCTGTTTGTTTGACGAGGTTGAACAAGAGCTTTTCCACGGTAGTGCCGAGTTCTTTAAACGCGTCCCTTTCATGTTCCAGCAACTGGGTATTGAGCTTGCTTTTGCCATCTACTTCCTTTAGCAGGTTATTGAAATTGGCGTACAACTTTTCGTGTGTATCTGCAGATTTTATCAACCCCTCGGTGAGGTGCTTGACCCCAGTAGATGCAGTTGCCAACAACACGGCAGACTCCTTTATTAAGCTGACAAGTTTGGAGCTTTTTTCAAGCGTATTATTCTGTCTTTCGATCGAGCTGTTTATGAGGTTGACCAGTTGCTTAAGGCCATCCTGCGACACTGTGTGGTGTGTGGAGAGTTTGCTTATGTGTTGCTCAATGCTGCTTGTCCAGTCCATGAATTTTGCAGTTTGGTTGTCTATGCTGCCCGACGTCTTTGACAGATTGGAGGTTATGTCGTCTATGAATTGCTTAAGCCCGTCGGTCGTGCGCACGGTAAAGACGTCTGTTTGAACAACGAGGTTGGTCATAACCTTCTCTATGGTGCCTTCGAGTTCTTTGAAGGTGGCCTGTTGTTTTTCCAACAACCGGGAGTTGAGTTTACTTATGCCCTCTATTTCCTTGAACAGGTCGTTGAAGTTTACGTAGAGCCGCTCCTGTGAACCTGTGGACTTAGCAAGGCCATCGGTAAGGAGTCTGACATCACCCGATGCAATTGCCAGTAAGGCAGCTGATTCCTTTATCAGTCCGACTACACGGGCACTATCCTTGAGGGTATCGGCCTGTTTATCGATGGCATTGGTTATACCAGACATTAAGCGTTCAAAGTTCTCCTGAGTCAGAGCGCTGTGCGTGGAGAGCTTCCCCACATGTTGGTCAATGCTGTTTGTCCATTCCAGGAGCCTTGTGTGTTGGTTTTCCATAGTACCGGCGGTCTTTGACAGACTTGAGACTATATCGTCGATGAATTGCCTCAACCCCTCGGTTGCACGCCCGGTAAAGACATCTGCCTGGTGTACAAGGTTGGTCAGGGCCTTCTCTATGATGCCTTCGAGTTCTTTGAAGGTGGCCTGGTGCTTTTCAAACAACTGGGAGTTGAGCTTGCTTATGCCCTCTGTTTCCTTGAACAGGTCATTGAAGTTTACGCAGAGTCGCTGCTGTGAGTCCGTGGACTTGGTAAGACCATCGGCAAGGAGTCTGACATCACCAGATGCCGTTACCAACAAGTCGGCTGATTCCTTTATCCGTTCCACCACCTGGGCGCTGTCTTTAAGGGTATCTGCCTGTTTATCGACAGCGTTGGTTATAATGGTCATTAAGCGTTCAAAGTTCTCCTGAGTCAGTGCGCTATGGATGGAGAGCCTTCCCACATGTTGGTCAATGCTGTTTGTCCATTCCAGGAGCCTTGTATGTTGGTTTTCCATAGTGTCGGTGGTCTTTGACAGACTTGAGACTATATCGTCGATGAATTGCCTCAGCCCATCGGTTGTACGCCCGGTAAAGACATCTGCCTGGTGTACGAGGTTGGTCAGGACTTTCTCTATGGTGCCTTCGAGTTCTCTGAAGGTGGCCTGGTGTTTTTCAAACAACTGGGAGTTGAGCTTGCTTATGCCCTCTGTTTCCCTGAAGAGGTCATTGAAACTTACGTAGAGTCGATCGTGTGAATCCGTAGACTTGACCAGGCCATCGGTAAGGAGACTGATATCGCCAGATACGGTTGCCAGCAAGGCAACGGATTCCTTTATCAGTCCGACCACCTGGGCGCTATCCTTAAGGGTATCGGCCTGTTTATCGACAGCGTTGGTTATGCCGGACATTAAGCGTTCAAAGTTCTCCTGAGTCAGTGCGCTGTGTGTGGAGAACTTGCCCATATGTTGGTCAATGCTGTCTGTCCACTCCAAGAGCCTGGCGTGTTGGTTTTCCATAGTACCGGCGGTCTTTGACAGACTTGAGACTATATCGTCGATGAATTGCCTCAGCCCATCGGTTGTACGTCCGGTAAAGACATCTGCCTGGTGTACTAGGTTGGTCAGGACTTTCTCTATGGTGCCTTCGAGTTCTTTGAAGGTGGCCTGGTGCTTTTCAAACAACTGGGAGTTGAGCTTGCTTATGCCCTCTGTTTCCCTGAAGAGGTCATTGAAACTTACGTAGAGTCGATCGTGTGAGTCCATGGACTTGATCAGGCCATCGGTAAGGAGGCTGATATCGCCAGATGCGGTTGCCAGCAATGCGACGGATTCCTTTATCCGTTCCACCACCTGGGTGGTGTCCTTAAGGGTATCGGCCTGTTTATCGACAGCGTTGGTTATGCCGGACATTAAGCGTTCAAAGTTCTCCTGAGTCAGTGCGCTATGGCAGGAGAGCTTGTCCATATGTTGGTCAATGCTGTCTGTCCACTCCAGGAGCCTTGTGCGTTGGTTTTCCATAGTACCGGAGGTCTTTGACAGACTTGAGACTATATCGTCGATGAACTGCCTCAACCCCTCGGTTGTACGTCCGGTAAAGACATCTGTCTGGTGTACGAGGTTGGTCAGGACCTTCTCTATGGCGTCCTGGAATTCCCTAAAGGTTGACTGCTGTTTTTCCAATACCTGGGAATTGAGTCTACTTATGCCCTCTGTTTCCTTGAACAGGTCATTGAAGTTTACGCAGAGTCGCTCGTGTGAGTCTGCGGACTTGATCAGGCCGTCTGTAAGGAGTCTGATATCGGCAGAAGTAGTCGCCAGTGCGGAGGCGGTTTCGCTTACCAGGTGCGCTGCCCGGGCACCGTCGTTGAAGGTATCAAGCTGCTTTTCGATTGCAGCATTTATGCGCTCAATCAGTTTCTCAAGGTTTTCCTGTGCCATGGTGCCGTGTGCGGAGAGCTTGCTGATTTGTTCAAAGCCATCAGCGTAGAGACCCTGTATCTCGTTTATCGCGGAGCTGAGATAGGTAGTCAGCTTTGTGTAGGTAGAGCGCATTTGTTCCGGCAACAACTGCAACTGCTCGATTACGGACTTTATGTCTTGGCTATATTGGAGTGGAATGGCATTTAAGGCCTCAGGGAGTCTGGCAAGTTCAACGACTATATCATCTTTGAAGGATTTCATGCCGTCAATTGCACTAACCAGTTGCCGTATTGTACTCTGGCTGTCTGTTTGCTTGTCGTCTGTCCTGTTCAGCCCGCAGACAATGGCGTCAATGCCAGGCTTAAGATTTGTGAAGAAAATCTCAGTGATATTTGAGATGAGATTTTCAACATGCTGACTATTTGATCGGTGTACGGTGTTTGCGTGTTTTTTCAGTCCCTCGTCGATGGTTTCGCAGACGGAGAGGATAAGTTCTTTGTTGACCGCACCGGCTGCCAGTCTGTTGGACTGCTCAAGCAGGGCAATGATCGTTTCAAGGCTCGCTTGTAAGTAAGCAAGGTTTGTCTGCGCATCGCTCTCAGCCTCGGCATCACTCTCGGCTTGCACTTGGGATTCCATCCCGGAAGACGGATGATGGTTCATTAACCTCAAATACTCGCTGATCTGCTGCTTGGTTTGGTTGTTGTCAAGGACGGTCAGCCAGAAATAAAGCACACATGACCCCAGCGTAATAAGCGCAGGGACATACACCAACGCCTGCACATGTGGGGTCTTGCTCAGGAGCAGGTACCCCATGCCAAAAATAATGGACACGGCCAGCAGCATTGGCACAATTATTGCCACGCTTGCTTGCGCTTTCAGGTCTCTGATATGTTTCATTACTCTATAGAACCTATGTCGGATATTGTAGCAAAAATGTTTAGGGAATGCTACTACAATATTATCAGGTCTGAGGGGAGCCAGGTGCGGCTCGCCCTCCGCTGCGAAAAAATCGTGCCTCACCCCCTGGAGCGCCAAGAAGTGGAGCCGCTCCCCTTTTTTTTTTCGGGTATCAAAATTGCTCGGATAGAAGAAAGAAAGGGGCGGCTCCGCCCCCCTTCAGAACCCCCTGCAAGGGGGCCAGCCCCCTTGACCCCTTATAGCTACTTATGCTCGCTTACTTACGTCCTACTGGTACCTCAGCACCTTCCTCTGCTCGTGGACAAGGAACTCTAGCCCTTCAGTGTGGATGTACCTGAGTCTGACCTGGAGCTTGATCTGCTTTGTGTCTTCAGGGAAGTGGGGATAGTAGATTTCGCTTGTCATCTTTCGTGGTTGAAGCGAATAGTCCAGGATGTCCTTGACCTCCCAGGGGTCGTATCTGCGATTGCCGTTGATGTCAAGCCCGGCCTCGAAAAATTCCCTGGTGTCGGACCAGACCACCTTGTCTTTTTCGTTGGTTGCGGTGATGTCCAGGACGATCTTTGACGACCACATGCAACCATCGGGGAGCCTGTGACCGGCGTTATTGGTAAGATCAACGGTGATGGCCGCCGACGGTATCCATTTTCTTTCCCCTACAGGCTGGTCCTTGATGGCCCTGGCCGAAATGGAAAGGGTGATCGCTTCCCTGAGGGTCTCCAGCACGTAGGCCCCGGGGAAGGTATGGCCTCGGTTGTTTTTTTCCATGTGGCAGTCCTGACACCTGTTTTGTCCACCTGCCGATACGTACTGGTCGCGATAGCTCTGGGCAATGGTGCTGCATATAATGTGTTCCCCGTCGGGGGCCGTGTAGGTGCCGTGGCACTGCATACAGAAGATGGCGTTGCTGAGGAACGTTGTCTGCTTTGTCTTATGATAGGGGGTATTGTCCTTGCCGGAGGAAGCGTAGACGGTGTTTTTTTCCGGTTTGTCGGGGGGGGCAACGGCCTTGGCGTTGTGGCAGACGTAGCAGGATACGTTCAGACGGGCGAGGCGCTCCTTGGCACGTTTTTTTTCTTCTTTGTTGGTAGTGGTCTTGCTTGAGGCCAGCTTTATGTCGGCGATTATCTTGTTTACGAGCTGCGGCGAGGCAGACTCCAGCATCGGTGCATGACAGCTCAGACACTTCAGGAGTTCAGCCTTGATGTCTCTGGTCTTTCTTGCAGGGTCCTTCTCTATGCCGTTTACGATGAAGCTGTTCAGCCCCTCCAGGGAGTGCAGTATCGACTCCCGATGCACAGACTTCTGCCACTGGTTATATATGTCGGCGTGACAGGTGCCACACTTCTCCGAAGGAAGGTATACCTCCTCCAATCTCTCCATAGTGTCAGCGATATCCTCTGCCGTTGCAGCGTTGATGTGCATCACAGACAGCATGGCAAGGGCGACAACCAAACTTACACAATAACCTCTAAATTTCTTCATCCGTACTCCTTATAAACTTAAAATATACCGTGGTCCAATTACCCAGGAGCATGAACACAATGGAGACGAGACTCGATACGGCAAGCGTGGACAGTCCCGTGAGGCCATGCCCGATGTTGCACCCCCCTGCGATGGCCGACCCTATGCCCATGATAATGCCACCCAAAAACACCGTAACCATCTCCGAGGCCAGCCCCGATGTCCTTAGCTTACACTCCAACAACCCCTTGGCGCTGAAGAAAGACCCGCCCAGAAGCCCCAACAACATAAAAACACTCCACGTCGGACTATCGCCAAAGTAGACCCACCGAAACAACTCATTCGTAGGGCCGGTAAACGATACCCCCCTGGCCTTGCCCGACCAATACCACGAGGCCCACCAGGCCACGGCGACAATCACACCCAGGATGCCACCCGAGGTGTACCACGAGTATCCGGTAGTTGACCGTGAAAAGTCCCCCCTGGCGATAAAGACCACCGCTGCAACACCCAATACGGCGATCACTATCCACTTGTTGACCCCCAGCAGGTTATATATTGTCAGGGGATAGAGGTCTATCCCTTTGGCCCAGAATTCGTCCACGTTTGTTGAGGTCAGTAGTCTGATACCGTTGTCAGTTTCCCATATCTGATAGTTTCTCAAAAACAGGTTCAGCTTGCTCAAGACCCCCTCGTATGTAATAAATACGCCCGATATAAAGCCCATGACCGTTATCCAGGAAGGGAACCTCCCCTCGCCCACCCGATACCATATGCCGCTTGCGCAACCCCCTCCAAAGACCATCCCGATGCCAAAAATGTATCCCCCGATCACGTTTGCCAGTGGTGCAAAGGCCTGCCGGTTCAACTCCTTAATCAGTCCTAAGTCCTCCAGCAGGTTGGTGCCCACAATGGCCACGATCAATGCCAGCACATAGGCCCTGAATACGGTAAGATCACTGATGAATATGATATCCCTGAAGGCCGAGTTCATACATATCCTCCCCCTCTGGAGCACCCACCCTACACCAAGTCCCACAATCACCGCCGATAATACAAAAAACACGTAATTATGCATGACCGCTATAATCCCCGTCGCACGGGCAACATCCTGCGAAAGAGGTGCGCAAATACCACCAACACAAAGACCACATTGCGCAGCAACGACCCAAAAACGGAGACCTTCAGTGGCCGCTGTGCATAGCCCTTGGCGCAGACCTCGGCGAGTTGGATGCCAAGTCTTTCAATCCAGCTTATTGTTGCCGGCCATTCCCGGATGTTCTGGAGCCACTGTTTTGGGATACCGGCCTTGCCCACGCCAGCCCCCATGATGGCCCCGGTGATGGCCCCGGTGGTGTCCGTATCGCCACCGCAACGTATGACGTCAACAACGGCGCCCCTATAATCCCCCTGATGCCTCAGCCAACTGTGGAGCGCCACGGGGACGGTGTGGTACGTATAGCCGCTTACCCCTTTGGTCAATCCAAGGTCATCGGCAAACCGCAGGGTGTCATCTCCCGCCGTAACGCTCCGCACAACCCGACAGACCAAGCCAAGGAACTCTCCGGCGTCCTCGTTGCTTAAGACATCCCTGAGTCTGTCAAGGAACTCCGGGGGGGAGACGGGTTGTCCGCGGCTTGCCATCCCTGCTGCAACGGCAACTGCTATGGCGCCAAAGCAGGCCTTGGGATCGGTGTGTGTGATGGCAGTGGCTGCCCTGACAAGTTGGCACATCTTTACCGTGTCCTGGCCATAGCACACGCCTATCAGGGCGCTCTTCATGGATGGTCCGTTGCCGGCTGAGAACACGCCGCTGTTGTGCGGATTGACACCAATCCACAGTCTCAGGACAGACAAGAGCGTGGCCTTACCTGTCCCCGCCGGAAGGGTCAGCAGCCACCATCGAAACTGCCGCGCCAGTTCCCTGATAAAGACCTCTGTGTCGGCGTTTGAGGCAATCAGGGCCTGGGCAACCATGCAGGAGTGTTGCGTGTCATCTGAAAACATCCCCCTGCCCAAGAAGAAGTGGTGGCCCTCTATTTCGGGATACGCCTTAAGCTGCCTCTGCCTTGACATCATCTCAAAGGGCAGACCCAAGGCATCACCCACCGCAGTCCCCAGCAGGCATCCAACAATGGCATCCGTATTGTCTGTCATAGACTTATACTATAACACATTGAACAAAGTCCGGGCTTGAGATTCGTATACGCGGCAGGACAATCGCATTTGAGAATTGCTGCCCGTGTTGCAATAATGTAGAGATACTGTTATAATTTTGGTATGTAGGGAGCTATTGTCAGAGAGTCCTCTGATACCGTGTCAACCAGCCGGTTTTACAGATAACGGATGAAAAAATACAAGGAGACCATATGGATGAGTTAAAAGAAGGGCTTTGCAGCCAACTGCTCAGGACGGCATTAAGCGGTGGCGGTGAGTATGCCGATGTATACTTTGAGGATAAAACACCTCTGTCCATCCTCATGGAGGACCAGCGGATCGAAAAGATATCCACGGGCAGGGAGTGTGGCGTTGGCATACGGGTGATCTTTGGTCAACGGACGGCCTATGCCTACACCAACGATATGGCCACGGAGTCGCTGCATGAGTGTGCCCTGACTGTGAGCAGGGCCGTCAGGGGCAACACCCCCAGCACGGTTGCAGACCTGACCAGACTGCGACCAGCGGTCAATTACGTCGTCCTGCACCCACCGGAGGCCGTGCCTGTGGAGAAAAAAATAGCCCTCATACAAAATGCCAACTCCGCAGCCAGAAAGTTCAGCGACAAGATCGTGCAGGTGACCGTGTCATACATGGACAACACAAAGGACGTACTGATAGCCAACTCCGATGGCAACCTCTGCCAGGACAGACGGGTGCAGACGCTCTTTGTCGTCAACGTAATTGCCAAAGAGGGCAACGTCATTCAGACCGGCTACGAAACCATCGGAGGCAGAATGGGGTTTGAGATATTTGACGACAACAGCGTTGACGCCATTGCGTTGAAGGCGGCCTCACGTGCCGTAGGTATGCTCAGTGTCAGACGGGTCAGCGGGGGACGGATGCCCGTGGTCATATCCTCGGAGGCCGGCGGTACGATGATCCACGAAGCCATTGGACATGGCCTTGAGGCAGACCTGACACAACAGGGACTATCGGTCTACAGTGGCAAGAAGGGACAGTTGGTCGCCTCCCCGCTCGTCACCGTGATAGACGATGCCACTCTGCCGGGTAAGCGTGGCTCCTGTGTCTTTGACGATGAGGCCACCGCAGGTCAACGCAACGTCCTGGTGCAGGATGGCGTCATCACTCAGTACATGTACGACAGACTCACCGCCATGCGCGACGGTGTATGTTCCACCGGCAACGGCAGGAGGCAGTCATATCAGTCCAGGCCCATACCGCGGATGACCAACACGTATCTGGCCTCCGGTAACTCCAAGGTCGATGACATCATAAAGGGCACTCCAAACGGGTTGTTCGTCAAGAAGATGGGCGGTGGCCAGGTCAACACCGTCACGGGGGACTTCGTCTTTGACGTACAGGAAGGCTTTATGATCAAGAACGGCATGATTGACGAGCCGGTAAGGGGGGCGACTCTCTGTGGAAACGGTCCGGCTGTGCTCAACGCCATTGACATGATAGGTAGCGACCTGGGCTTTGCCATCGGCACCTGTGGTAAGGACGGTCAGGGCGTACCCGTCTCCGATGCGATGCCCACCGTAAGGATACCAGACATTGTGGTCGGCGGGGAGGTGTGATTGTGTCGTTTAAAACACAACAAATACTTTTTTTATACATAAAGTAACACTCAACTCTGGTGTTTAAAGGGAGTACGTTCTGGCATGTAATTTGATTAAAAACCAGACATGCGATCACAACGGACAATAAAAAGAGACGTGAGCTTTGAAGGCGTAGGGCTGCACACCGGGGCCCACTGCAGGGTGCATATACGGCAGGCGCCGATAGACAACGGCATCGTCTTTCACAAGGTTGGTAGGCTGGGCCTGAGTGCCAATTGGCTTGGCAAGCAGAGGCTGGACAGGTTGAGCAGGCTGGACAAGTTAAGCAGGCTGGGCAGGTTGAGCGGCTACAAGAGTGACGTCAATGCACAGGAAGGCGGTTACTGCGAAGGCAGGGATATGTCGCTTGTTGCGCGTGTGAGTTCGGTTGTGGATACGGCATTTGCCACGACCCTGGGCAACGGCAGGGAGGTTGTGCGCACCGTGGAGCATTTGCTTGCGGTATTGTCGGCTCTGTCCATTGACAACGTTGATATTGCCGTGGAGGGGTCGGAGATACCAATACTGGATGGTAGTGCCAAGGAGATTGCCGAACTGGTACTTGATGCCGGCATCAAAAAGCAACGCAAAAAAATGCCCTTTATAAAGATACTCAGTCCCATCAAACTGGAAGATAAACACTCAAGCGTGGCAATGTATCCCTATGAGGGCCGAAAGATAACGTTCAGGTTGTTCTTTGACGACCACTTTCTTGGCGAGCAGTACCTCTCGATAGACCTCAATGCGGACACCTTTATCGAGGGCATAGCCCCGGCAAGGACGTTTGGCTTCCTCAAGGACGTCGAATACATCAGGGCAAATGGCCTGGCAAAGGGCGGTTCCCTGGACAACGCCGTGATATTCACCGAGGATTCCGTTGTCAACGAGTCGGGTCTGAGGTTTGAGGACGAGTGTGTGCGGCACAAGATACTGGACAGCATCGGTGACTTTTCGCTCTTTGGTTTCCCGATAGAGGGGCACATCGTGGCAGATAAGTCCGGGCACACGACAAACGTAAAGTTCCTCAAAAAGCTCATGACCTCCCCTGAGTGCTGGGAGATAGTCGCCGAAGAGGTACAAAGCTCCCGTTACCCCGTCTTAAGTTACAGCTACATCTAAGCAAAAAAGAAAGAAGGGCAGTGGCTCATCCCAGGGCAATCGCATTTTGCCCGTAAGAAAAAAAAGGGGCGGCTCCGCCCCCCTTCAGAACCCCCAGCAAGGGGACCAGTCCCCTTGACCCCATAAAAGTGCTTGTGGCCTAGCTGGTCTGTTCGCGGACGAGGCGGATACCCTCCCATGCGGGTAGCGTGCCCTCAAGCCGGGCAATGGTAAGCTGACTCCACAGGTAGAGGTGTAGAGCGGCTTGTTGTTGATCTTTGTAAGTATTTTTTTCTTCGGCTTCCATTTTATCAGTCCCTATACAGATGTATTCAAAAATACGAGCCAAATATTTTCTATAAGCAATAATGCGTTCCTTGTCTGTATCTGAAATAGCAATATGCAATATATCTCCCAATAATGTAGCATGTCTCTTAACATACTCGTTATGATCGCCTGACAATATAGGTTTAATTTTTTCTAAAGCTATATTATAATTTTTGGTTACAATATCA
>NZ_JABXWD010000310.1 GCF_019173545.1 Candidatus Magnetobacterium casense
TGACTACCACCCATATGAATCAACCAAAGACGAAGGCGCCCTGAAAGAATACGGATTGAGGGATTTTACGTCTTTCAGGGAAAAATGGCATATGCAGCTTAAAGATAACCTGTGTACCTTTGACGCCTCACTGATTGAGCGTGCCAGTGTAAGCGGTAACAGACCCTGGGTCTTATTGCTGTGTCACCGTCTCCCCCTGGCGCAATCGTCTGCGGGAGACGTTGGCCTGCGGATGCGTTCCTTCAGAGATGCCGGTTTTAACGTGGCCATCCACACAGAGGAGGTTGATCCTGTCCAGGAACACCGTTGGTTGACCAGAGCGGGTATCAAGGTCTTTTACAACGACGTGGATTTTTACGAGTTCACAAGGGACAATGTCTTGCACTTTGATGCAATCTGGCTTGAGGACCGCAGCATGGCCCTCCACAGGTCAACCATAATCCGCAGGCTCTCAGGCAGCGTCCTGCTCATATACAATGCCTCTGCCATAACGTCCGATGAGGACCTCAGCGGGGCCTTCTTCGCAGAGACAGATTCCTCTAACCTCCAGCGAATACAAATAGCCCGGGACCGACTCATAGCCGCAATGACTGACGTTGCCTGCACTTGCCGCGATGCCTACGGAAAGTACCTGCTGGCCCTGAATCAAGACCTCGTGGTAAGACTCACCCCTCTTACCGTGGATGCCTCACTCGCTATGGAGGTACACACCCTGATAAAAACTGCTTCCGGCAGGCTAAAAATCAGTGGAGAATCGGTCGGCGGTTTTACCAAAATCCTCGAACTGGAAAACGCCATTAAGGATATAGCCCTCGTGGGACTCCAGGATATCGTTGACAGATGTGGGCAACGTCCGCTATACATCTGGGGGGCTGGCGCCGGAGGCATACAGACCCGGCGTATGCTTGCAGCAATGGGGGCCTCAGCCGTGGCATTCCTCGATAAATCCCTGCAAAAACAGGCATCCACCGTTGACGGCTTGCCCGTGTACGACCCCGGTGTTGTTCTAAAGACGCTCACGCATCAGCAACGTCCATATGTGGTAATAGGCTCTATATACGGCAACGCCATCTCTGCCGACCTCGTTGAGATGGGATACGAAAGCGAAAAGGACTTTGTCGTAAACTTCCTCATATAAACGGCTCCGGTGTGCGTCAAGGATGAGGCGCTTATGGGGCGAAGTGGGTGGGGTGGGGCAGGTGCCAGTGAAAAGGCTTAGTTTTGAGAGGTCAACTGTTTTATTTTAGTCCACAGTTCGTTTATCTTGGTGTCGCTTTTTTTCAGTTTTTCCGACAGCACTGCCGCCAGGTTCTTGTATAGTTTGAGGCACAACTGCGGCTCAGACACCCTCAGTATGACCTCGCTGATGGCAATCATGGCACAGTCGGTTTCGGCAATTACGGTGGCAAACCGTGGCGAATTATCCATGATGGCCATCTCACCAAAACACTCTCCGGCCTTGAGTTCGGCCAGAAAGGTTGCCTCCTTGCTTTCGGGAAACACCTTTGTGACCTTTACCTTACCTGAGATGATCACGTAGAGTTTTGTTCCCAGCGTGCCTTCCTTGAAGATAATGTCGCCCTTTTTGTATGCCTTTTTGCTGCTGATGTTGAATATCTTCAGGAGCTCCTCAAAGGTGAAGTCCGAAAAAAACGTGTACTTCTGCTTCAGGGACTCAATGAGCTTGGTCTTGTCATAGCCGTGGACAGCGACAACGTCCTGCGTGCGCTCCATCTCCATCTGATTGAGGTAGACCTCCAGGGCATCGGCAAAATCGTTGACAGACTGATACCTCACCTGCTTGTCCTTCTCCAACGCCTTGAGGATAAATCGGCTGATGTACTCGCTGACCTGCGGGTTTACGATGTGCGGTGGTATGGGGTTAACCGTGAGTATCTTGTCCATCATGGCGGGTATGGACTCGGCAATAAAGGGTTTTTTACCGGTCACAAACTCATAGGCAAGGGAGCCCAGGGAAAATACGTCCGTCTGTCTGTCCATCTCCCCGCCGTTGATCTGCTCGGGCGACATGTAGGATGGCGTACCTATCAGGCCCTCCGAGGCATTGCCTGCCTGGGTGGCAAACATGGCAATACCAAAGTCCATTATTTTGATCTGGAGATCGCTCAGAAGCATAATGTTGGCGGGCTTTATGTCCCTGTGGATGACACCACGTTGGTGGGCATGGTGCAGGGTACGAGCAGTCAGGACGAGTATTCTGATCTTATCCAGGGGATGCAGCTCACGGTTTTCAATAATGACGTCCTTGAGCGTAACTCCCTCGACGTACTCAAGGACGAGGTAGTGTATGCCCTTTTCTTCACCCACGTCGTAGATCAAGGCAATGTTTGGATGTGCCAGTCTCCCTGCTATCCGGGCCTCGTGGTAGAAGCGTTCGATGGCGTCGTTTGCCTTACCCCTGACCCCTATCTTGATTGTCTTTATGGCAACGATGCGGTCTATGATGGTATCGTGTCCCTTGTACACCATACCCATAGCACCCTCGCCCAGTACACCCAGTATCTCGTACCTGCCTATCCTTGTCCCTACCATGAGGTTATATTATAATGAAACACGACGAAAAATTAAAGTATTATTCTCTGAGGGGCAAACTTAAAAACAGATAAACAGAAGAGCATAAGTAGCTATAACGTAGTTCACCCCCCTAAGAAAAGAACGAAGGAGGGCGGCTCTGCTTTCTGGCGCCTTAAGTCAGAGTCCGAGGTAGGCTTTTTGTACGAGTGGGTTATCCGTCAGTTGGTTGGCCGGGCCCGACAGAGCAATCGTGCCATTTTCGATGACGTATCCCCTGTGAGCAATCTCAAGTGCGGCACGGGCGTTTTGCTCAACCAGGATGACGGTCATTCCTTGTGCGTTTATGTCCCTTATCACCTCAAATATGTCGCGCACCAGCAACGGCGACAAACCCATGGATGGCTCATCCAGGAGCATTATCTCTCCCCCTGCCATCAGGGCGCGCCCTACGGCAAGCATCTGCTGCTGCCCCCCGGACAACGTGACGCCCAACTGCTGAAGCCTCTGGCGCAGGACCGGAAAACGCTTTAGAACCACTTCAAGGTCATCCCTGATACCCTGCTTGTCCCTGCGCTGCCACGTGGCAAGCATCAGGTTTTCCTCCACGGTGAGGTTGCCAAAAATCCCACGTCCTTCCGGCACGTGCGTGATCCCCATAGCCGCAATCCTGTCGGCGGCAACACCCTTGAGCGTCGCCCCCTTGTAGCGGATATCACCAACGTATGCCACAACCCCTGAGACCGCCCGCAGTAACGACGTCTTACCAGCACCGTTTGCTCCAACCAGCGTCACGATCTCTCCACGGAAAACCTCAAAGGATACTCCCCGCACTGCAGCTATGTTGCCATACATAACACCAACCTCTCGCACCGAAAGCAACGGCTCCTCGGAAAACGTCATCCCTTGTTCAATGGCCATGAGTATAGTTTAAGTCAGGCTTTGTCAGACTCATGTCTTAAGGGGAGAACTACTCATCGGCAAATTCTCTCTCATGACTAACTCAAAAGTCTTCTTCATAAACAGGGTATTGTTCAGGGGCCTCTCCATGTGTTTCCAGCAGCCTGGGATATTCCAATAGTTTGTTGTACTCCTCCTGATGGCCTTCCATAATTATATTAAAGCACCATTTCTCTCCAAGGTCATACACGTAGTCTATAACCGTTCCTTTTTTTAGCTCAAGCTCTCCAACACTAACCTGGTTAGCATACGGCCCTTCATCCATGTCATAATGACAGGCATTTGTTAAAACCCCTCTCCTGTCCCTATAGGTGAATACATAAAGGTGATCGTAAGCAAAATCAAAGGCGTCCAGGATAGCGCCACTAAGCGTATCGAGTGTCATCTCACCTGTGAGCGCAATACGCCTCCAACAAGCCTGAGATGTAACCATACCAAACTCTTGCAACACAACCTTGAATGTATATAAACCACCTGTGAATTTAGGCGTTGCAACGGCAAGGTCATTTACC
>NZ_JABXWD010000311.1 GCF_019173545.1 Candidatus Magnetobacterium casense
GATCAGAAAGGATAAGGATAAGGAGATGGGCAATCTTAATGACAGAGTAAAGGTCAAAGTGATAATAGAAAAGGTGAACTGATGAAACTATTTGGAACGGATGGCATAAGGGGTACGGTCAACCAACATCCTATTACACCTGAGACCGTGTTGAAGGTTGGTATGGCAATAGGTAGGCTGCTGTACAAGAGACACAGTAAGAACATGATCATCATAGGCAAGGATACGCGTCTGTCTGGGTACCTGCTTGAGAGTGCGTTGACGTCGGGCATTTGCTCTATGGGTATGAACGTAACACTGGTTGGGCCGATACCGACGCCTGCGGTGGCCTTTCTGGCAAGGACCCTGCGCTTTGATGCGGGCATAGTGATATCGGCCTCCCACAACCCCTATCAGGACAACGGCATAAAGATATTTATGGCCAACGGATTTAAGCTACCCGATCGCATCGAGGCTGAGATAGAGGCAATGGTGGCCAACCAAAACTCACCCATCAACCGCCCAACTGGCAGCAAGATCGGCAAGGCCTACAGGCTTGAAGATGCCACGGCAAGGTACCTAGAATACGTCAAGTCAACCATCCCGCGCGAGGTTTCATTTGACGGTCTGAAAGTGGTGGTGGATTCAGCGCACGGGGCGGCCTATAAGGTGACTCCAACGCTCCTGGTAGAGCTTGGCGCCAGGGTCATCAGCATAAACGACAAGCCCGATGGCAAGAACATCAACGCCAAGTGTGGCTCCCTGTTTGTCGAAAGACTGGGCGAGGTAGTCCTCAAACACAACGCCCACGTTGGCATTGCCCATGACGGTGATGCCGACAGAACCCTCCTGTGTGATGACAAGGGCAAGATCGTTGATGGCGACCTTATCATGGCCCTGTGGGCAAAGGAACTCAAGAAGCAGGGTAAGCTCAAACACGACACCGTCGTGGCAACGGTCATGAGCAACCTCGGCCTTGAACACCACCTGCTGCAGCGCGATATCCGCCTGATAAGGACTCAGGTAGGGGACCGGTATGTCGTAGAGAGGATGCTTGAGGGCGATTACACCCTTGGTGGTGAGCAGTCGGGGCATGTCGTCTGCCTTTCGCACAATACCACCGGCGATGGCCCGATCACCGCAGTGCAGATATTGCACATCCTCAAGCAATCAATGCAACCCCTCTCTGAGTTGGTTTCAAATATCAAGCTCTACCCACAGGTACTGAAAAACATCACGGTTACAAACAAAAAAGACATCGATGCCTGTCCGGAGATCGTAGACTGTATTAAGGCGGCCCAGGAGCGTCTCAAAGACACTGGCCGTATTCTCGTTCGCCCCTCCGGCACCGAACCCAAGATACGAGTCATGGTAGAAGGCATGGACAACAAGCTCGTCAAAGAAATAGCCGTTACAGTGGCCGACGTGGTAAGCAAGGCTATGGCCTGAGCATCCCACACTACGGGGGTAATTGAGGATACAAAAAATTGTTACTTAAGGTAGAAGAGCAGTAGCTCGATGCGGCGATTTTTGTCCTTTTTTTCCATGGAACTGTTGTCGTTGACGAGTCTTTGTTCGTTGTACGTTACATCGACATCGGAGCGTGTCACCGGCTTGAATTCACCAAAGGACGTTGCCGACATCAGGTGTCTGGCCGGATTAATATTCATATCTTTCTGTAAAAAGCTGTACACCGTCATGGCCCTTTGTCCTGCAAGTTCGAGGTTTGATGAGAAATGCCTTGAGGCATCCGTATCAGCATGTCCCTGTATCTGTATCTCCCTGATAAAGTCGAGCTTTGACTTCAACAACCCTCCAACTACCCTAAGCGTTTGTCTTCCTTGTTCGGTCAACTCGTACTGGTCACGCCCAAACAACAGCTTGTCACTGAAGCTGATCTTCTGCAACGTGACGTCGTTGAGAACTACGATGTCGCTGGATATCCCATAGGTGTGAGTGTCAATCACCACGGGCCTGGTGTGATAGACCTCGGCCAGCTTGTTTATGAACTCCATCTGATTACGCTCTACCCCCTTGAGGTTGACGCTGCCCGCTGCAAGTACCGTCAGCACCAGAAATATCACCAGGACAAGTATCAGCACCACAGACAACATCATATCCGCAAAAGACGGCCAGAAGTTAAAGCTCGAAAAGTCTTCCTGTCCTGCTTCGGATTCGTTATACATGATAAAGCAACCTACCTTTTTCTAAATAATTCCTTCAGTATATCGCCAACCTTGAGATTGCCGGAGTAGGCGGCAGGGGTTGCAGGCGATGGCTCCGGCGAGGACTCTGAGGACGATTCGACACTGATCTCAGGGACAAAGGTTTCGATGTTCTTTGACAACACGTCGAGGGATTGTGTCAGACTGGGTAGATTTGCAACCAGGGTGGAGAAGGTCGCGATGTTCTGTGACAGTCCGCCAATGGCCTCCTTGAGGGTATCACCCAGCTTGTCGGCAGCCTTTCGGACAGGCGTATCGAGGGCCTCAAGCCTCTTTAAGACCTCCTTCAGTCCCTTGTCGATGGTTTCGCTGTTTTGCAGGGCAATCTGTCTGTTGGCCTTGCTGAGGCTTGTGGTGCTTTCGGTGGCCTCGTCTATGAACTTTAGCAACCGGGAATCTATTTTTTCACGCAACTGCAAAAAAGACGTCTCATATGCCTTAACTACAAGGACTATGTCGTGTATCTCTCGCTGCTGAACCCCCAGTGTCTCGCTCAGATTGCTCTTAAAGGTTTCGGAGCCGATGACTATCTGGTCGTACAGGAGCCTGATCTCCTCCTGGAAAGAGGTCAGGTGTGCAACGCTCTTTGTGAAGTTCCCCGAAAAGGCATCCATGCGTTTGCAAAAGGCGTCGTTGAAGAAGTCGGCAGCGTTCGTTATTTGTTCCGAGGTAGTGTTTAGCGTGCCCAGTAGTTTGTTTGCCTTTGCGAGGTTCTGTTTTAGTTTACCGGTGTCATCCTCGATAGCGTCGGCCAGTTCTGCGACTTTTTTAGCGGCCTGAAAGTTTTGGCGCATGTGTTGTTCGCTTTTTTGTAGGGTTCTGTAGAGTTCCTGGGTGGTGGTGGGGTATAGTTTTGGTAGCCAGGTGTTTATGGTTGTGCTCTCCAGGGCCACCTTCAGGGGGGTGCAGAAGAGGTTGAGGTGTATGCCGTAGAGCAGGACGCCGATGACGGTGAACATGACCCCCCAGATGCTCGGAGCAAAGGCGTTTTTGAGGTCGTTGAGCAGCCCCGTTAATGCCACCGATATGCCGCCCTTTATCTGTTCGATCTCAGGCGCTCCAAGCATGGGTGACAGTCTGGCGAGGCTGTCGGCAAGGCCAAAGAGCGTGCCAAGCAGGCCTACGATGATAAAGACACTCAGTACGTTTTTCATTACCGTATTGTTTGCAAACAGGCGGTAGTTTGTGTGATTGATCAGGGCGTTGACATCCAGTTGGCTGCCGGTTATGCCGCAGTCAAAGATGGTGCCGACGTGTCCGGCTACGATTGAGTTTTCAGGCATGGCGTTTTCCTTCAGAAACAGCGTAAACCTGCCACGGTGTACGGGACGCTCCTCGTCAAAGGTCAGCTCCTTGCGAAAATGCACCAGCTCATCTACGTTTGAGAGATTGAGCACGGCACGGCGTTCCCTGATGGTCCTGGCTGCTGATACACACAAGTAGCCAACCCACCCAAGAAATATCAGTTGCAAAAACCTGACAACAGACATCGCCACCAGGTTGGAAGGTGTAAGGTACGCCATAAGCACGGTGATAAATTCAAATGATTTCATAAATAAACCCACGAGCTATATTATGCAGGCAGGCAGTATATTTTGTCAAATGCCCCCGAATTAATCAGCGATTCAGCGTGTAGAATATAGCCGACAAGGTATCCTCATTTAAAAAGCAGGGTAAATTTTATTTCACGGTTAAACCTTCATGAATAGGAGCACTATTCGCCCCCGCCCATGAAAATTGCGAGAGCCTTATGCATTGTGCCCTGGTTCTACTGCTCTTGACAGTTT
>NZ_JABXWD010000312.1 GCF_019173545.1 Candidatus Magnetobacterium casense
CTGAGGATCGAGGGTAGGGTACAAGGGGTTGGCTTCCGGTACTTCGTCCGTGAGATTGCGATGAGGTTCAGGGTCAACGGCTGGGTACGCAACCTCTACGACGGCAGCGTTGAAGCCGTCCTTGAGGGGAATGGCAAGGACGTGAGCACTGCGGTTGCGTACTGCTATCAGGGACCTCCGGGGGCGCACGTCACAAACGTTGATGTCACCTGGATTGACCACACGGGGGAATTTACCTCGTTTGGAATAAGGTTTTAGCAGACATGGACGCCTCGTGCGAAATCTGCCACACGCCTCTGCCTGACAATAGCTCGGGTCGATGCAGCGCCGCCAACGGACAATACACCGTGCGCGTATGCGACAACTGTGGAGTAGGTGTAACGGTGCCACGGCCATCGCCTCAGACGCTTGCCACCCTGTATGAAACCGGCGCTTATCGGGAAAAGGACGGCAAACGCTTTGCCTCTTTGGTTGAGGCGGTCATATATCTCTTCCGGCAACTGAGAAAGCGCAAGGTCAAACGCTATGCGTCAACGTCCGGGGAGTGTGGTAGCCTGCTGGATGTGGGTTGCGGACGTGGGTTGTTTCTGCACGTGATGAAGCAGGATGGCTGGTCTGTGGCCGGCGTGGAGTTTGACAGCGCTACGGCGTGCAACGTCGCAGACGCCTACAACATCGAGTGCAAGTGGGGCGACCCTCAGCACTGGGGATTACCGGATGCCTCCTTTGACGTCATCACGATAAACCACGTGCTCGAACACGTGGCAAACCCCCTGCAACTGCTACAAACCTGCCACAGGCTGCTCCGTGAGGGGGGATGTCTGATCGTTGCCGTGCCAAACTTTTCCAGCCTTCAGGCGCGGGTGGGAGGGGGGTGTTGGTTTCACCTTGACACGCCGTATCACCTGTATCATTTTTCGGAACAGTCCCTGATGCTCCTGCTCGGTGAGGCGTCGATGACGGTCCGGGACGTCAATCGCTTTGATGCCGAGTACTCGCCGTTTGGGTGGTTGCAGACCCTGTTGAATCTCACCGGGATAAAGAGAAACCTCCTGTACAACCTGCTAAAGAATCCTGCGGCAAGACAACAGGAACTCGCCTCCGTCAGCCGGGAGGCCCTTGCGCTGAACTTTATGCTTTTACCGTTTTTTGGCACCGCTTCGGTCGCCCTGACGTTGTACGAGTCATTTATCGCAAAGACGGGAGGGACTATCGAAGTAATAGCGGTGAAAGACACTAAAAATAAACCAGAGGAAACGTTATGATATTAGAGAAAAAAATAGTAGTTGTTATGCCCGCCTACAACGCAGAGAAGACCCTCCGGCAGACCTACGATGAGCTTCCGCACGAGTACATAGATGAGTGCATCGTGGTGGATGACGCCTCGCGTGACAAAACCATCACAGTGGCAAGAAATCTTGGCCTGAAGGTGTTTGTTCATCAGAAGAACATGGGCTACGGCGCCAACCAAAAGACCTGTTACCGCAATGCACTGGACAGTGGCGCCGATATCATAGTGATGCTCCACCCCGATTACCAGTACTCTCCGCGCCTTGTGACGGCCCTGGCGTCGATGATCCTCTCAGGCCACTACGACATAGCCCTGGGGTCACGGATATTGGGTGGCAGGGCGCTGGCTGGCGGTATGCCGCTGTACAAGTACATCTCCAACCGGTTGCTCACCTTTGCGGAAAATATGGCGGTGGGGATAAAGCTGTCCGAGTATCACACGGGGTTTCGAGCCTTTAGTCGCAAGGTACTTGAGACGGTACCCTACGAAAACAACTCGGACGACTTTGTCTTTGACAACGAAATCCTGGTGCAGGCCGTACACTTTGGCTTCCGAATCGGTGAGATAAGTTGCCCGACAAAGTATTTTGAAGATGCCTCATCGATAAACTTCCCGCGTAGCGTTAGATATGGGGTTGGGTGTCTTCAGACGTCCTTTAGGTACCTCATGCAGAAGGCCGGCAAACGTCGGTACGCAATGTTCGATAACTCATGGAAGGTGCGCTGAAAAAATGAAAAAGGAGGAGACAATCGCAACAACCCACATCAAACCTGTTACCCAGCCCTTTACGGGGTCAAGGGGGCCGTGCTCCCTTGTAGAGGGGTCTGAGGGGGGACAAAGTCCCCCATTCTTTTCTTCTAAACAGATGATGTCACAAGTTATGAATACGTAAGGAGGTTTATATGGTACAGAAGGACTACGAGGCAAATTTAGAGACAACGATAGCCTACATGAGACAGGACCAGAGGAGGGATGCCGTGTTGTCGTTAAAGACGGCCTTGGCACAGGTACCACTGGAAGATAAAGTGGCCGATAATACGGCCTATCTCAAGATACTTGCGATGTCGGCGAGGTTCACGATCGAGGACGGCGACTATACAAAGGCCTCTTATTATATAAGTGAGGGTTTGAAGCTCAAGAGATTCTATGCGGACTTTCTTTTTCTCAACACGCTGATTTTCAAGGTGCTGCACCAGCATGGCGATATGCTGACCTCCATCATAGGCTACCTGATTTCGATAGACCTGCCCGATGTCTATAGCTACGGCTATGACTTTGTAAACGACGCCGCTATTAAGGAGATGCTGGACGTGTACCTGCCCCTTGCCTACACCAACACGCCCAACCATGCCCAGATACAGGAGGTGATCGAAGGGACAATGATAAAGATGAAAGAGGTCACCTCGGGGCAGTATATAGAAAGCGCACTGAACATCATGCGCGACATCGACAACAGAGCGAATTAGCAAGGGACGTTATACCGTTATGTCAAAATTGCTGTTACCGCTTGGAGAGGGCGAGATGCAGTCCACCAACGGCAGACTGGTCTTTATAGCCAAGTCCCTTGCCGCCAGGGGACATTCAATTGACGTCATCACGTACAGCAAGTCGGTGTTTAATTTTGCCGGCGACGTGCTGAAGGACCACAAGAACATACGGGCCATACATGTCGGCAGCCAGCCCCTGAACTACTATCACATCCCGTCTCTGGTCAATACATTTATAAAGCTCACCTACGACATGCACCTGCCCCAGACCGACCTCAAGCTGTACAAGGTGACGGCCTTTGACGACTTCCGCGGACACATCTCCAGCTTCACCTATCCGGCCATAGACCTTTCGGCCTACGACATGGTCCTGCTGCCGATACCCTCCATAGAGATACCACCGCTCAACGACTGTGACATATTCTATTCAACCGTGTGCTTCTATGCCAAGGACAAGAAGATTCCGATCATTGGGTTACAGGTCTTTCCCGTAATCCAGACGCCGCCCATATTTTTCAGAGTGGTTGACTACCTGATCATAAAGGAAGAGTATGAGCGAGAGTTTCTCGAAGGGTATGGCTTTGATACGACGAGGGCCTTTGTGCTCAACTACGACAGTGAGGCCTACTTTGCCGATACCGTCGAGGACAAGTACCTGGATTTCCTGCTGGAACCCATCGTGGAGGTGCCAAAGGAGGAGCTTGCCATACTGGTGATAAATCACCCTCGACTGCGCTTCTGCATCAGGGAGATAATCGAGGTTGTGGGGGCATTAAATATTCCCAAGACGCTGTTTCTGCTAAAGCGGAAGTTCGTCATCCGTGAGTTGAGCGAGGACGATATCATCCGTGACCTGTTCATGGACACCATCAAGCGAGTCAAGGGTCGTTCCTTCATAATGGAGTCTGATGCCAAGAGCAACCTGCTGATGATATCCGATGTGATTATTTCGCCGTCGTATCTGTCAACGCTGGGGTTTGCCTCCAAATATAACAAGCTGTCGATAGTCTATAATCCGCTCAACGACAAGGAGGTCTTTCAAAAGGGCGTGACCTTCATAAATGACAAGGAGACACTGAAAAGGGCAGTACTGCAGGGGTACGAAAACAAGCGCTCTGTCACCTCCGTCTCTGATATCGTTGCGATGGTTGGCAAGCGACGCCTCTGACACGTTGTCGTTGCGTAGACCGTTGGATTGTACGGGGGGGGGG
>NZ_JABXWD010000313.1 GCF_019173545.1 Candidatus Magnetobacterium casense
GCGTTTAAAAAAGATATCAGTATCTCTTTCTTGCTTTCGTTGCCAAATATCCTCTTAAAGGCTATATCACTTTTTACGTCAACAAATCTCATAGCTTTATTTTAACACATCTCGGGATATTTTGTGATAGAGGAAACAACCTTCCCCTGAGGCAAAACAAAAAAAGGGGGAAGGACAAACCCCTTCCCCCACAGTTTATCTTTTCGTTACTTAGCCTGCCACTCCGAAGGCATACCCATCACTACGTAACCCTTGTCGGAGATGTTCACGCCGTCCATAAACCACGCATAGACGTCGCCATTTGCGGTGTTCTTCCAGAGGATGTCGTTCTTGCCATCTCCGTTGTAATCGGCCACGGCCAGTATCTGCCAGACGTTGGGCAACCCGTGACTCACAAGACCACCGCCAACTATCTTGACACCGTCCATCAGCCATATGGCAACGTCCCCTGACGTGATGTCCTGCCAGAGCATATCGGCCTTGCCATCGCCGTCTAAGTCAACGACCGCCTTTATCTGCCAGTTGCCTGGGATGCCTCGCGAAGAGTAGTCCATCTTTGAGATCGTCGTGCCGTCCATCAGCCATACTACCACGTCGCCGTCGGTGTTTTGCCAGACGATATCGGCCTTCTTGTTGCCATCGAGGTCGGCCACGGCCCTGATCGTCCACTCCGGCCTCATCCCTTTGACGATAAAGCCGCCACTCTTGATGTCCTTGCCGTCCATCAGCCACACGGCCACGTCACCCGTTTCGGTGTTCTGCCACAGGATATCGGCCTTGCCGTCGCCATTAAAATCGCCGGCCTTCTTGAACTCCCACTCCTTTGGCAGACCACGCAGGGCATAGTCGTGGGCGGATATCTGCGTGCCGTTCATGAGGTACATGTAGACGTCGCCCTTGTCCTTGTGTTGCCAGATGATATCGCTCTTGTCGTCACCGTTGAAGTCGGCGATTCCCTTGATGTCCCAGTCTGCCGTAACACCCTTGACGGCGTAATCACCACCGGTTAAGCTGAACTTGTCCATCAGCCAGATAAAGACATCGCCGGATTGACTGCTACGCCAGATGACGTCGCTTTTGCCGTCGCCGTTGAAGTCATATATCGGCGTTACGGGAACTGAAAACTCGACGCTGACGTCCTTGTCTGCTGTCATCGTAACCGAACACTGGCTGCCGGTGGTTGTGTCACAGCCCGTCCAGCCCGTTAGCGTTGAACCCTGTGCCGGGATGGCGGTCAGGATCACAGTGGTGCTAGTAGCGTATGACACCAGGCACGTCTTGCCATCGGCGCTACAGTTGAGCGTTCCGGTGGATGCTGCTACGGTACCGCTGCCGTTGCCCGTTATCTTGAGGGTGAGGGTTGCAAAGCCTCCAGGCTCCTGCGTAACCGTAAATGTTTGACCCGCTATCGTCATTGTGCCGGTGCGCGTATTGGCAGTTGAGTTGGTCTCTACGGAATAGTAAACCATACCGTTGCCGCTACCGGAGCTGCCGGATGTTATCGTTATCCATGTGTCGTTGCTTGATGCGTTCCACGAGCACGCGCTTATGGCTGTGACATTGACGCTGTCGGTTCCGCCGGAGCCGCCGATCTGCTTGCTCGTTGGGGTGATTGTATAGGTGCAGATGCCTTGCGTAACGGTAAAGGTCTGTCCGGCTATTGTTATCGTGCCGGTGCGGGATGTTGGGGCTGTGTTTGCCGCAACGGTGTACGATACCACACCGGAGCCGGTTACCGCGCTGCCAGACGTTACGGTGATCCATGCAACACCGCTTGTTGCCGTCCATTGGCAGGTGTTTGTCGAGGCCTTTACCGTTACATCGCCGCTACCGCCTGCGGCAAGGAAGTCCTTGCTTGTGGGGGTGAGTGTGTAGGTACAGCTTGGCGTAGGGGTAGGTGTAGGCGTTGGTGAGAGTGTTGGAGTAGGTGTCGGGGTGGGCGTTGCCGTAGGAGTAGGTGTAGGCGTGGGAGTTGATGTTGGAGTAGGTGTGGGAGTCGCTGTAGCCGTCGGCGTGGGTGTCGGTGTAGGCGTTGGCGTGGGTGTTGCCGGTGAAACGTCCCAATAGCCCGCATCCCACGTCATGCCGTCCCACGTGCTGATCGCCCATGCCGATGTTGCCATCAGCGCTATGATTAGTGTTAAGACAATTCTTCTCATCTTGTCGTCTCCTTAGGGATCGTGCTACTGGGATTTTTCTTTAAGTGCCCTGACCTCTTCCTTGAGTTCAGCTATGATCTTCTGCTGATCCTTGAGTTCAGCGATGGTCTTTTGCTGCTCTTGAACCGTCTTCTGCTGTTCCTGGACGACCTTTGTCAGGAGCGCTACCACGTCCATTGGGCTTAGGCCCTTGCGATCCTTTGTCGCAACGATGTCAGGGACGTCCTCTGCGATGAAGCCGATGTGTTGTTCGTCTTCGGTCTTGTACTTGAAGGAGACCGGCTCGAGTTTGTTAAACGCCAGCATGGCGTCCTCGGACGTGAGGCTCTGGATGTCCTTCTTGTACTCACGGCTTGAGGCGTTGGTCCATACGCCGCCTGTGGTTACGTAGGCGCCGGAGGCCATGTGCAGGGGGTAGGCGGGGGTTGTAGTGCCGATACCGACTGTACAGACATTATTGTTAAAGTTTCTTCAAAAAGCCCTCCTCCAATACGTATAGATCTCCCATGACTATCTGTAGATATATGAAAGATACCATTACCCATAGGATTAAGTACAAGAGTAGAGTCTATCTCATCTGTGATTGCAAATGCATAATTTAATCCACCTGCTCCTTGTACATAAGATGGGACTGTGGGTAAAACAAAATGCACCTTTCCTTGTACTTGGAGTTTACCACCATTAGTCCATCCTTGTGATTCCCAGGGTGTTGATCTTCCAATAATTATCCCCCCGCTATAAAACAAATTACCCCCCGACAAATCCCAACTCCGCTCCCCCAGGTAGGTAAAGTTCGCATTGACCTCACTGGACTTGGCAACCGTCCCCGACGTGAACACGTTTGGTACCGACCCTGCGTATGCCGATAACGTCAGACACAGCAACGCAATAATTGCCACGGTTGCCCCTGCTACATGCTTTAAAACCTCGATCTTAAACCTCATAGAAAGTACCTCCGAACTGTTTTGAATTTACACGCAAAATGCGTGTATAGAGTGCTTCTTGATTGTACCTCTGCTTACGAAAAAGGCCGAACAAGATAAAACAATGACATTGATACATGGTAGTCCAACCGGACGCAAAAATAACCGGAAAAAGAAAAAGGCCTGGGGGTATTAATATTAAGGTTGCTGAAGGTGCATTAGAGAGAGAGAGCAAGAACGGCACCAAAACTGCCATATCCAGCTATATTAGTCGGCAAATTATTCATCCTGCCCGCTAAAAAAATCTCCTTGCTAAAATCCTCTGATGACATCATGGCATTAGTACAGGACAAGGATTTCAGAAAAGTCAATAGCAAAAATTACGGGTGCGAAAGTTCCAGATACCAGGTAAGCCCTCTTGGACTATACCCCTTTGAGATATGCCCACAGGTCACCTGCGGAGGCAGACTTACGCAACAGTGTTTTAAATGTCTGTAGTTGTTCTATGCCTTCAAGGGTTCTGACACTGTCCATAAGTGCGGTTGCCTCATCTGCGTACTTGATCTCAAGCATTCCCTCTATTCCCTCGATCAAGCCCTTGCGTTCGCCCTCTATCAATCCCTCTCTTTTTCCCTCGATCAAGCCCTTGCGCTCGCCTTCTATCAACCCCTTGCGTTCGCCCTCGATTAATGCCTTTTCAACCGCCTTTTCAATCCTGTACTCTGCTGCACCCTTTTCAATCTGCCTCCTTATCTGCCAATATTCATATACCTCAAAATCTTCCTTGTTCCAGGTACTCTTGTTGGCTATCTCATAGGCTTCCTTTATCTCAGCGAAGTCCGCACACTTGGGTACCATCTCCAGCGAATGTGCATTCTTTATGAAGTGTACCCACTTCTCTATTA
>NZ_JABXWD010000314.1 GCF_019173545.1 Candidatus Magnetobacterium casense
CAGCATGTATGACTTTGACAGCGGAAATACTATTAGCGTTGCGCTGCCTGGTTCGGTCAAGGTGATAGTGGCAGGCGCTGCGGTGACCGCCGGTGTTGCCGTTGTCTCAGACGCAAACGGTAAGGCCGTCCCTGCAACAATGTTGTCAGCAACGGTACCTGGTTCGGGGACAACGGTCACATCGTCAAGCGCGCAACCGACCATGACCATTGTTGGCAGCGAAACACCGCAACACATCAACGGTTATGCGCTTGATGCCGCATCAGGCATAGATGAGTTGATACGGATACTGGTGGTATAGTGCAATGGCGGTGACATACTGCACAGTGACCGACATACAGAACGCAATCCGCTTGCCTGAATTGATAGGCCTAACCGATGACGCCGGTACAGGAAACATGGACGGTGTTGTTGTGGATAACGCCATTGTACAAGCGCAAGCGATTGTTGACGGTTACTGTGCAAGCCGCTACTATGTTCCGTTTCCTGTTCCCGTGTCAGGGATTATCAAGTCAATAACAATTGACATGGCTGTATACTTTCTGTTTCAACGCAATCAACAGACAGAGGTAGGTCAGAGACGCATAGATGATTACAAGCTGGCGTTGGAAAGGTTGAAAGAAATCCGGTCTGGTGCCTTGAATATTCAGCAACCCGAACCGTTGCACACCAGTTACGATAGGGTTAAAAACAACAGGTCAATTGGTGATTTAACCTTTAATTCTGACAAGTTGGGTAGATATTAAGATGGAAGACATATTATCAGTAGAAACGGCAATTATATCGAAGTTAAAGACGGTAACAGCGCTCAAAAACGTTAGCAGCTACAGTGGTCAGCTCGATACGATTTTGACATTGCCGTTGCCTGCCGTGCTGGTGATGTATGACAGCGCTACAATCGACAACGTTGCCGGGCGTGGGGTTCATGGCATTGTAACAATCAGGTTTACGGTCTTGGTGGTAGGCAAGACGAGCCGTGGGCGGGAGACAATATCAACGGATGTGCGTTCATCGCTCGATGCGGTGCGCAACGCACTGAACGGGCTGCAAATCAATAATAAAAACAAGATATTGGTGTGGGAGAGTGAGAAGTTGGATATGATCAGCAAGGCGGGTGAGTTTTGGTATGCTCAAAGTTATAAACTCATAGATTCATTGTCGGAAGGACTGAAATAGTGAAACGGAAGCTGTTATATATCGTGCTTGTTCTATGTTTATTACTGTCGGCATCTTCAGAAGAGGTATTTGCCGAGACCTGGATATTACTTGACGCTGCAAATAGTACGGAGCCAGGCACCCTGAAGGCCGTGACCTTTGCTGACTTCAGGACATGGAGTTGCGATGTGACAACAACAGGTAATCCGACGGCTGTTGCTGTATGTATAGAAGGCAACCAGACTGGCGCTATGGTGTTTGATCCATCCTGCATGGCGGATGTAACCTTGACGGCGGCACAAATAGCGGCCAATATTGGCTCATTTTCTATAGTTGATTCACCGGCTAGATACATACGGGCTAGACTGAAGATACTGACAGGTGGGACCTTACCGACAGTGAGCGTTGTTTGCACGGGGGTGAGATGATGTCTGGCGATTATGTCACGAAAGATGTGTGCGAAACAAAAAGAGTGCAAATGGTGACAAAAGAATTTTGTAACAACGAAGTCATGACTTGCACTACGTACAAGATAGCGCCATTGCAACGACAATTGGTAGTAATTGACGCAAAGGTTCAGAGGGTGTTCATTATTGTTGTTGTTGTCGTAGTTTTGTTACTGGTTTCCTTGCTTGGCGGTCAAGATGCAATCAAGGCGTTGATTGCATTGTTGAAGATGGTGTGAGATGATACAGACAACGCAAGATACAAATAGCGGGTTTCCCGTTTTTGATATAAATAAAGGAAGGTGAACAAAATATGCCACTCACAAATACGACACCGTTTTGGGAGAGACAAGAGACCAATCTCCCAAACGGCATTGCAGGGCTTGACAATACAGGCAAGCTGCCGGTATCCATATTGCCATTGATCGGAGTTGACGCCGACACGGTAGACGGTAAACATGCCTCTGATATCATCGTGATTGGTCAAACAGCGATAAACGCAGAGGCTGTCGTTCGCTCAACAAAAGACACCATGCTTGAAAATAGTCTCAACGCAGAGACGACTAGGGCAACAAACATTGAAGGTACACTAAAGAGCAGCATAGTTGTTTTACAGGCTGGCCTTACAGCCGAAACGCAGATACGGCAAACCGCCGACAACAGCCTTATCACTGCAATACAAACAGAGACAGGCAGGGCTACGGTGGTAGAAAACTCAAACGCAGGAGCGATAGCCGCAGAGATAACAAGGGCAACAACGGCAGAGAACACGCTTACAACCAACGTATCTGGCCTTGTTGCGGGTCTTATCGCTGAAACACAGACAAGGCAGTCCGAGGTTGACGGCATTAGTCAATCGTTGTCAACTGAGACAAATAGGGCAATGGCAGCGGAGGCAACGCTTACGCAGGCAATCGCAACAGAGACAGGCAGAGCTACGGGCGTTGAGGGCGACTTGTTAAACACCCTCATGGGTAAGGCCACGTTGGTACATGTGCATACCTCCTCTGACGTCCTTGACATGAATGCAACGTTGGCTACATTTCTGAACAGCCAGAAGGGCGTTGTTGGTGGCGTTGCATCGTTAGGAATGGACGGTAAGGTGCTAACATCAAGACAGAAATGGCAGCGGGTAAACCTCAAAAGCAAGCTAAAGCTATTGCCTTGAAGAAGGTCGGTAAGTCACGGAGTAAGAAATGAAGACACTCGTAAGACTGGCATTAATTTGGGCATTAATGATATTGATCGGGATAGTAGGGGGTTCTGTTTCGTTTGCCTGGACAAAGTATCCGAAGCAGACGTTATCCGACCAGAGCGACGTTGTGATCGTAACGCCCTCGGATAACCAGACGTTGATATACCAGGCATCCACAGGCACATGGATCAATCTGACACAGTCGGGATATACGGATATACAGTCCCGCGCTGCAATGAGCTGTACAGTGCCAGGGCTGACGTACAACAGCACAACTGGCTTAACCAGTCTGACCAGCGGCTATCTTATCCCGACAACGACGCAGTCAACCAACTGGGACATGGCATACAGCCATGCGGGGTTAAGCAACAATCCGCACAGCGTAACCAAGTTTCAGGTAGGGCTTGGCAGCGTGGAGAACACGGCCCTGAGCACATGGGCGGGTAGCAGCAACATCACGACCGTTGGGACGTTGCCGACTCTGACGGTGGGGTCAACGATAAAACTTGGGACGCTTGACGCCTATAGCAGAGGGCAGATATGGAACTACATGCCAAACAGCGTCTTAAGGCTTGGTTCGTTGCAGCCTGATGGTGATGCACCCGGCAATATTACCTCCGAGGGTATCATTGTCTATAACACAAAAGATGGCACGGCGATGAGAAGTATCGCTATGGGAGACCCTGTAAATGATTATGGCTATGCCAGGATTAAAGGCAACAGGATTGGTCTGTATTCCGTTGATCCATCAGGATTGAACGATTACTACTTCAGAGTTGACCCGACGAGCCTGTATCTGCGTAAGGATAACGGCAGCAAGTCCTTTGAGGTGGCGCGAGCAACGGGCATAATCACCGCCGCAACCTGGCAGGGTAATGCCATAGGGGATAGCTACATCTCCTCGGCCGGCAACTGGAACACGGCCTACAGCCACAGCAGCGCAACGGGCAATCCTCATTCTACGGCCATTGGCAATTTGACCAACGTCAATATAAGCTCCCCGTCCAACGGGCAGGTGCTCAAGTACGACACGGGGACTTCCAGGTGGATAAACGCCGCCGAGAGCGGTGGAGGCTCTTCTACCCTGACGGCGTTGACTGATGTTAATCTGACATCTCCAACAGATGGTCAGATATTAAAGTACGACAATGCCTCGTCCAAGTGGATAAACGCTT
>NZ_JABXWD010000315.1 GCF_019173545.1 Candidatus Magnetobacterium casense
AACAATGTCCCTGATTTCGTCATCGTTACCGATGTATGTTTCGGTGTATTGTCGCTCGATGCCCCTGATGTGCTTCATTAGCCTGTTGTACAGGGCGATGACGAGTGACTTTCGCCAGTCCGTGAAGAAATCGGGGTTTACTGCGGACATGTCGGCGTAGGTGACAAGCAGGAGGGCGTTTAATGTGCGTTCGTCTCTGATGCCTTCCGCCAGCTCTGCGATAGTGTCGTGGTCGTCAATGTCCTTTGTAAAGGCGCTGCGTGACAGCAGCAGGTGGTTTTTGACGAGGAACTCAACGTCTTTAGCGCTCCAGGACGCTCCTGGTTCTTTACCGCTCCAGGACGCTCCTGGTTCTTCCCCACCCTTAGGGGGGGGCAGGGGGGGGTGTTGCAGACGGTCCAGCACGGGCTTGACCTGCATGTAACCTCGTGTGCTGTGCCACCGACCCATTGCCTTTCCTATGTCGTGAAACAAAACCGCCATGTACAGTATCTCCTTGTCCTTAAAGTTATTATATATCAACGACACAATTTTATCATAGCCCCCGGTAGGGGAGCCCAGTTGCTGTAGGGTCTTAATGGCGAGCATGGTATGTGCATCGACGGTGTATATATGATAAGGCTCCGAAACAACAAGCAATCGAAGCGGTGCCAGTTCCGGGATAAGCCTGCCCAGGACGCCGTCGTTAAACATCATCTGTAGTGAGGCGTAGGGGGCCGGACTCCTGAATATCTCCATTAACCCGCTGATGGCAGCCCGTGAGGTTCTGACCTCCTTGTTGATCAGGTGGGTGTGTTTTCTTATCAACGAGGTCAGGTATTTGGTGAACCCCTTGCCTGTCCTTGCACTTATGATGTAGGCATCGATTATCTTGTGTGGGAATTTTTTTAATACCTGTTCATCGTTTATCATTATCTTGTTTTGTGAGAGTGAGAAGAGGTTGTCTATGCGGTAGGTTTTTGCCCTGCGCGGCATACGCACAAACATTGAGCCTGCGATGTTTCGTATTTTTTCGGTTATAGTTTTAATGGTGGAGGCCCTGATGTAGTACAGGCGCAGGAGACGCTCTGAGGCGCTAAAGTATCGAGTATCGCTGATCCCAAGCAGGGTTGCAACGGTTTGTTGATCGTTGAAGGACAGCGTGTCGCTACCGCGGGCCGGGGCGCGATGGCCGTTGGATAGGGTTGACAGGTGCAGGGCAATCCGAACCTTGAGCAGAAAATCCCATGCGGCAAGCAGTCTTCTGTAGTCGCTCCGTGAGAGAATCTGTGCAAAATCGGCCATCGACTTAAAGTTCAGGGCAATCTTTGACAACCAGAGGGCCTCGTGTACGTCCCTGAGTCCTCCGGCGGAGTCCTTTACGTTTGGCTGGAGCAGGTAGACCGATGCGCCGAACTTTTTGTGTCTGTCGCTCATCTCATGTAATCGCATGGCAAAGAATTCCCGCTGATTTTTCAGCCAGGTGCGACCTGGAGCGTCAATGTAAAGCAACCCGGTTAATACGCTGTCTCTAAAGACCTGCTGCATCTGCGGATTACCGGCAATGAAGCGCGTATCCAGGAGCGACGTTCGTGTGCGCACGTCCTTCAATCCCTCCTCGATGCACTCCCGTGGTGTCCTGACGCAGTGGCTGATGTGGATGCCGCTATCCAGCAGCCGATAATAGATATCCTCGATCTGTGCAGTGTCGCCCCTGTCTCTGAGCAGAAACATGAGGTCGATGTCTGAATGTGGGGCCAGCTCACTTCTGCCATACCCCCCTGTTGCAAAGACACCAAAGCAGGGGGTTGACTGAGTGTCGCCGGCATTGCCGTTAGTGTCTGCTACGGTGCGGCAGACGAACTCATCCATCCTGCGGCTGTGATACCTGACTATGTCACAGCCCCGATGGCCGGTTAAGAGCAACTGTTTAAGTTCTTCGTTAAAATTCATATAAATTAGCAAAAAGGGGAAAGGCATTACGTCAGGGATTTATCCCCTTGCATTGCCCTTCCCCCTGTGGAAGATTGACCCCCTGTCTCCTTCAAGGTTGCCTGGCTCCCTTGACCCCTATCCGTTAAGGGGTGGAGTATGAGTCCTTCATGTTCGTATTATACTACATTGTCGTTAAGCACCGTATATTGGTCGTGTTTGAAGAGGAAACAAGGTTATTTCTTCTCTTCTTTCTTCTCTTCTTTCTTCTCGCCGTGCTTTGCGTCTTTCTTTGCGTCTTTCTTCTCTTCTTTCTTAGCCGGTTCTGCTGCAGGTGCTGCAGGCGCTGCGGCGTCTTTCTTCATCTCCTCGGCAAATACTGCCGTGTTAAGCGTTAAGGCAAATGCTACTGCTAACAGTGTTGCAAATAATTTCTTCATGTTCACTCCTTTTTTTTTACGTTTAGTTTATCGTTTGAGATAAAATCTCTATTGTCCGTCGTATTCGGTCATTTATTTATGTGGCGCTGCTGGTGCATCTGCTGGCGCTGCCGGGGCATCTGCTGCCGGGGCATCTGCTGTCTTTGCCTTCTTTGCCTTATGTTTCTTTACATGCTTCTTTGCAGGTTTCTCCATTGCTGGTGCATCCGGAGCTGCCGGGGCTGGTGCCTCCTCTGCAAAGCCAACCAGGCTCAGGGAAAGGCTAAGTGCTACTGCTGCCATTAACGCTAAAAACTTCTTCATTCTTTGTCACCTCCTTTATAGATTTCTTAATATTCGTTATAGTCTTCTGTTTTTGCCTCTTGCAGTGTTGCTGCAATTGATATAGAGGCTATTGCAACTTTCTTGCCAGAATAAAATTGCTCAATGTAAAAGGGATGTGTACAACCTCGTGGCGTTAGGACCTCCCTATTTGGGGAGAAATGTCCTCAAAGGGGAACGGAAATACTTACGCAGACAACAGTGACTCCTATCACATAAGAAGCCGCTCTGTTATCACCGGGATAGCGCCCTGTGCCCTGAATAGTGCTTGCAAAGAATGGACGCTATATATTAGTATTGTAGACGGTTCAAAAAATAAAACGACGTGAGGTGTCTATGGAAAACAAGGCATTGGATAATATCCTGACGCGGTGCAGCGTGAGGGTTTTTAGGGCGGATGTGGTCTCCCGTGAGGATTTAACGAAGATTCTGATGGCCGGGATGGCAGCGCCCTCGGCAGTGAACATTCAACCGTGGGCCTTTGTAGTTGTCACCAAGCGGGATACCCTGGATGAGTTGTGCGCCAGACTGCCCTATGCAAAGATGCTCGATAAGGCGACAGCGGCCATCGTTGTCTGTGGAGTCCCCGATAAGGACCAACGATACAGCAGGGACTATTGGGTGATGGACTGCTGTGCTGCCACGGAAAACATCCTCCTGGCCGTGCATGCCCTGGGATTGGGTGCCGTCTGGACGGCAGTATACCCCGAGCAGGACAGGGTTGAAAGCGTCAGGGCCATATTAAACATCCCAAAAAACATCGTACCGTTAAACGTTATCCCAATCGGTGTCCCCAAAAACAAGGGACACGTCACCGACAAGTTCAAACAGGAAAACATCCACTGGGAGACGTGGTAGCTATGAGCTTATTAGTTTCTTGTCAAATGTAAAAATTGGGATGCTTAAACTCTTAGACTTAGCAATTAATACGCAGTCAACAATATCGATGTTGCGGTTGGTAAATATCGTTAGTGCTTCGATGAGTTCTTCTCTATCGCTATTTATGATGCCCCTATAATGGAGAAGAGATATTAGACTTTTGCTTACTCTTTCCTTTGGAATATTATAAAATTTAGTCATAACATAGACACATTCCACGACTACACTCTCGAGTATCACCAAACTGTATCTTCTTTATATTTCATGGTAAAAGAAAGAAGGAGGGTGGCTCTGCCCCCTCCTCAGACCTCCCCCGCAAGGGGACCAGTCCCCTTGACCCCTTCCTGCGAAACATTTTACCATGCTTTTTTAAGAGGATAC
>NZ_JABXWD010000316.1 GCF_019173545.1 Candidatus Magnetobacterium casense
TCTTAAATGCCGGTCTGCCACCCTGCTGGAGTATCTGCGGCAGGATGTCGGGCGTGTTGGCAAAGAGATTGCCGCGGAGATACTCGCTGACCTCATCCTGCGTCAGGTGAGAGAAGTACTCGATGATTTCGCTCTTAAAATTCCTCCACGTAAAGTACGTATACGACTGCGTAAAACCGGCCTTGGCCAAGACCTCCATCATCGGCGGTCTGGTGAATGCCTCCGACAAGAAGATGGCGTCCGGATACTGGTCCTGCACCTCGGCAATGAGCCACTGCCAGAACGGAACCGGCTTGGTATGCGGGTTGTCAACCCTGAATATGCGAACGTTCCTGGCACACCAGAACAGGATGATATCCCGCATCTCCGCCCACAACTCCTTCCAACTCTCCCCGGGGGCATAGAAGTTCAGGGGATAGATGTCCTCGTACTTTTTGGGTGGATTTTCGGCGTACTTGATGGTGCCGTCGGGACGCTTGAAGAACCAGTCGGGGTGCTCCTTTACGTAAGGATGGTCGGGCGAGCAGTTGATGGCAAAGTCAATGGCCACCTCCATGCCCTTTTCCTTGCAGGCGGCCTCAAACTCGGCAAAATCCTCAAACGTCCCAAGTCCTGGTTCTATCGCCTTGTGTCCGCCCAGGTCGCTGCCAATGGCGTAGGGACATCCGGGGTCGTTGGGGCCGCAGATGAGGCTGTTGTTTGGCCCCTTGCGCTTGGTGACCCCAATGGGATGAATCGGCGTGAAGTACACCACATCAAACCCCATGTACTTAACCTCCGTCAGACGCTCTATGCAATCCTTAAACGTGGCGCTGACGCCCGGCTTTTTCCCCTGGGAGCGCGGAAACATCTCATACCACGTCCCATACCTCGCCCGCACCCTGTCTACAAACACCTCCAATGTCGGCTCAAACACCGTGCTATCTCCACGGGCACTGAGTATGGTGAGTATCTCAACCAGCTTGCTGTCGGACATGAGGGCCATCTTCTCTGCCTGTGAGGAGGCCTCATCCACTGCCGTCAGGAAACTCTGAATATAGCTCTTGTATATATCAGGCGCCGAAACCGCCCTGTCAAGCGTCTCTACGACAAGGCTATATCCTTCGATCAACTCACTTTCGACGTCCTGGTGACTGTTAAACTTCTTGGTGGTGTCATTCAACCACGACTTATATAGGTCCGTGTATGCCTCCACGGTGTACTGATAGCGGGTGTTTTTTGGCAAATTGAAGTTGCCCTCGTAGATATCCAGGCCGGCGTTTTTTAAGGTCATAGGGGATTCACTCCAGGGGCCGTGAGTGGCCCTCTCCCTGTGCTTGAGCAACACCAGGATGGCGTCATGGCCCTCCTTAAAGACCGTTGCCCTCACCGTAAGGGTGTCGCCCACCTCACGCTTGACCGGATACCTGCCTCCGTCAATGCACGGAGATACGTTTTCTATGATAAAGGGATTTACCTTATTCAGCACGCTGCACCTCTGCTTTGTACGCATCTCTCATACAACGCCACAACGTCTCTGGCGATGGCCTTCCAGCTAAAATACTGTTCTGCCCTTGCACGACCATTTTTACCCATTTCCGTGCGCAGCTCTTTGTCATCCAGACACTTGTTTATTTTTTGGGCAATATCGCGTGAAAACTGCTCCGGATCAACCGGCTCAAATGGGCTTTCCTTGTACTGCTGCAGTGGGACGAGAAAACCGGTCTTGCCGTCCTCAATAATTTCGACAATGCCACCAACGGCGCTTGCCACAACAGGCGTGCCACAGGCCATCGCCTCGAGGTTTATTATGCCAAATGGTTCATAGATAGATGGACAGCAGAACACAGCGGCATGGCTGTATAGCTCAATCAACGGCTTCTTGGGAACCATCTTCTGTATCCAGAGTATGTTGTTGCGCTTTGCCTGCAGACGTCGCACGCCCTCCTCCATCTCATTTTTGATTTCCTCGGTGTCTGGTTGACCGGCACAGAGCACTATCTGGGCTTCGTCGTTGATGTGTTTGATAGCGTTTACAAGATGTATAATGCCCTTTTGCCGGGTAATCCTTCCCACAAAGAGTACGTAGGGCTTATCGGGATTGATCCCATATTCAAGCAAGGCATCCTGGGATGTCTGTGGCGTATACTCATCGGTGTCTACGCCGTTGTAGATTACGGCTATCTTTGATTCGTCTATGTCAAAGAGGTTTACGACGTCCTGTTTCATACCATGTGAGACAGCAATGATGGCATCGGCCATTTCCATGGCGGTCTTTTCCACCCACAAGGAGAGGTCATAGCCCCGGCCGAGCTGTTCACGCTTCCAGGGTCTTAACGGTTCAAGCGAGTGAGTGGTTATGATCAGTGGCAGACCGTAGGCCTTGCTTGCCATGATGCCCCCCATGTGCGTGTACCAGGTGTGGCAGTGCACTACGTTGGCGTCTATGGGGGCGATATTAAACAGGACGTTATTGTAGAAGGCTGCAAGCGGTGATCTGAGCTGTTTGTCACAGCCCTCAAAGGCTTTTTTGTCGCAGTTGTAGCCCTTGAAGGACAGGTTTCCGAAATGCCCGTATTGGTCCCCGAAGCATCGCACCTCCACGTCAATCAACCTGGACATCTCACGGGTCAGGTACTCAACATGCACGCCCGCTCCCCCGTAAATGTATGGCGGAAACTCATTGGTCAATATAAGTGCTTTCATAAGTACTCCTCTTAAACGTTAAATCTAAAGTTTATAATATCTCCGTCATTTACCGTGTAAGTCTTTCCCTGCAGGGTAACGGAGCCATGTTTACGCGCCTCTGCCATGCTGCCTGCTGCCTTGAAGGCATCGTAGGAGACCACCTCGGCCCTGATAAAGCCACGTTCAATGTCCGAGTGTATCTTGCCGGCGGCCTGCACGGCGCTGCTGCCACGGGTGATGGTCCAGGATTTAACTTCGTCCTCGCCCACCGTCAGAAACGATATCAGCTCCAGGGCCTCATAGCAGACACTGATCAGGCGGTTACATGCCGGCTCTGCGATACCGAGGTCGGCAAGGAAATCCTTGGCCTCATCTGGTTGCAGTTGTCCTATCTCCATTTCGATTTTGCCACACATGGGGATTACGTGTTGGGGGTTACACCTAAGTTCCCCGGCTATGGCGGCAACCATCTCTGCCACCTTGTCCGATCCCATGTCGTCCTCGGATATGTTCAGGACGAGTATCCTGGGCTTGGCCGAAACAAACTGGAGGTGTCTGAGAGATTTCCACTCTTCGGGGGACAGTGGCATGTTACGCAGCGGTTGTTCGCCTTCGAGGAAATCCTTACACCGGGTGAGCAACTTTTTTTCGGCCTCATCGGGTTTCTTTCCCCTTTTGGCCGCATCGGCCATTCGGGTGAGCCTCTTTTCCACCAGGTCGAGGTCAGACAGCACCCACTCCACCTCCAGGGTTCTGGCATCGCGCAGCGGGTCTACGGAGTTGTCCGGATGCACAACGGCCGGGTCATTGAAGGCCCGCAGGACGTCCAGGATGGCATCTGCGTCCTTTAAGAGGTCCAGCACCTTACGGTTGTTATCGGTCTCCCCGCGTGCGAGACCGATAAAGTCCGTATACTCGATTGTCGAGTGTGTCGTTTTCTTGGGCTTGAACACGCCCGAAAGCCACTCAACCCGCTCATCCGGAACCTTCACCGATCCCCGGTGGGGGGCCTCCGCAACCGAAGGATAAATGGTGGTCTCAACATTCAGGCCGGTCAGGGCGTTAAATATTGTCGTTTTTCCCGCATTGGATAGTCCGCTTATCGCTATGTTCAAAGGCTCACTCCTTCAATATAAAATAATCGTATTATTTTAGCAGAGTTTACCCTCAGAATGATATAGCAGATTTCGATTGGATTAAATACAAAATACGTGGCATTTTTACGGGGTCAAGGGGACTGGTCCCCTTGCGGG
>NZ_JABXWD010000317.1 GCF_019173545.1 Candidatus Magnetobacterium casense
ATCCTCTTTATATTGCATGGTAAAAGAAAGAAGGAGGGCGGCTCCGCCCCCTCCTCAGACCTCCCCTGCAAGGGGGCCAGCCCCCTTGACCCCATCTTACCATGCTTTTTTTAGAGGATACCCGGCTCCTTTATCCCCTTGTGCAGAACTGTCTTTTTTTAGCTACCAAAAAAGAGCTTCCAGGGATTATAATATAAAGCACGGATGACCGTGTTGGGTTGTCTGATGATTCATAGAGGGAGGGACATTTTTTTATGTCAGAGGCTCAGGGAACTGGCAAGGTTGAGGAGACCAGGCCAATCAAGTCTAAGGAATTGGAGGTGCTGACAGGGCCTGTTGGTCTGGACATTGGCACTACCAACATAGTCATAGCCCGCATGAAGGGTACGACGTACTACTCGGTCAAGCAACTGAATGCTTTTTTTGAGGTGCCTAAGTCAAACATCACAGGCAAGGTGTTGGCACAAAACGACATCATGTTCTTTTCACGCAACGGACAGTTGTTTATCGTGGGCAACTCTGCCGAGCAGTTTGCCAGCACGTTTAACGCCGATACCAGAAGACCCATAGAGGGCGGACTGTTAAGCCCAAAGGAGGATGACGGCCTCAACGTCATCCAGGCGATAATCAAGACCCTGCTGCAGCCGGCCAAGAAACAGGGAGAGGCCCTGTGCTTCAGCATCCCCGGCGCCCCGATACACACTACGACAAACGTCCTCTACCACGAGGCGGTCATCAAGCGCACACTCGAGGGCATGGGGTATAGTCCGCTGTCCATCCACGAGGGCTTTGCCGTTGTCCTTGCGGAGCTTGCCGATGACAGCTACACGGGCATTGGCATAAGCATGGGCGGGGGGATGTGTAACATATGCCTGTCCTACCTCTCCGTGCCTGTGCTGACATACAGCATCCAAAAGGGCGGCGATTACATAGACACCATGGCCGGAAATTCACTCGGTGAACCAGCCACAAAGATTAAACTGATCAAGGAAAAGGGACTAAACCTCCTCAAAGAGCCAAAAAACAAACTCGAAATCTCCCTGCACATCTTTTACGAAGACCTTGTCGTCAACCTCCTGCAGAGCATCCAGCAGGTGATGGCCACATCGGACAGGGTACCGCGCTTTGCAAAGCCGCTGCCCATAGTCCTCAGTGGCGGCACCTGTCTGCCAACCGGATGCAAGGAGCTTTTTGAAAAGGTGCTCAAGAACATACGACTGCCAATACAGATATCGGGCGTGCGCATTGCCTCAGACCCTCTTAACACAACGGCCAGGGGCGCATTGATCATGGCCATGTCCGAGGAATCCTGAGGCGCTTTGTCCATAGATGACGGATGACCGTACCGGTACTGATCTTCTCTACCGATAGTATAAGAGGGAAAATTGTACTAAAAACGCTTAAGCACAACGGCATAGAGGCAACGCTTTTTGGCAGCAATTTTGAGCTACTTGAGGGACTCGGAGCAATAAAGGGACACTCGGTCGTCATCTTTGACACAAAACATTATCACTCCAGGGAGTTTGAGATGCTTGATTCTCTCAGGGTCTCTCACCCTCGTTGTTCTGTGCTCATCCTGTCGGAGGGGGCGCTACTGCCCATGTTCATACAAAAAGGTTTCAGTGCGGACTTATGCCTTAGTGACCCGCTTGACCCCGAACAGATTTGCCTCAAGGTCAGGGAGATATTCTTTATCAGGAGCAAGGCATATCTGAGGTTTCGCACATACCTAAACGTGCTCTACCACATGGTACTTGGGGAGAAGGATAACCCCTACATCCGTTTTGTAAAGAAACTGCTGTTATCCTTTGCCATGTCGTTGTCTGTGTTGTTGGGGTTGATTGGTGGGTTTGTTGTCTGGAGTCTGTCAGACCTGCCCAAGATTCAACTGCTGGAGGAGTATGCACCGCTGGAGTCATCCATGCTGTACTCCTCAGATGGAGAGAGTCTGGCGGAGCTGTACTTTGAGCGGCGACGGTTTATACCCTACTACAAGATACCGACACACGTCAGGAATGCCTTCATAGCGGTGGAGGATGCCCGCTTTTATAGCCATCATGGGTTGGACTTCTATCGCCTGATAGGTGCAGTCATTGAAAATGTACGTGCAAAGTCCTACGTCCAGGGTGCCAGCACCATCACACAACAGTTGGCAAAGATGCTATTTTTAAAGCCCGAACGCACTCTGACACGCAAGATCAAGGAGGCCGCTCTGTCAATCCAGATAGAGAATCGCTACACGAAGGACGAAATCCTGGGATTGTATCTCAACCAGGCGTATTTTGGCACCAGGGCATACGGTCTGGAGGCGGCGTCGGAGACCTACTTTGGCAAAAAGGCCGAGGAACTCACCGTTGGAGAGGCAGCCCTTTTGGCGGCGATCCCCAAGGCGCCATCGACGTACTCCCCGTTTAAAGACACGCACAAGGCCCTCAGTCGGAAAAAACTCGTCCTGAAGATGATGCTCAACCAGGGCTTTATCTCTGCCGCCAAATACGATGAGGCCGTAGTCGAACCCCTGCCATCCTACACTCCACGGGCAAATTACAAGGCGCCGTACTTTGTTGAATACGCCCGCGCCAACCTCGAAAAAATTTATGGTGACAATCTGTATACCTCCGGCTTCAAGATATACACAACGATCAACTACAAGATGCAAGAGGCAGCGGAACATGCCGTAGCCAATGGTCTGTCAAGTGGCTTTGACGACAAGACCCAGGCAGCCTTGCTTGCCATAGACATAAAGACCGGCGCCATCAGGGCAATGGTTGGCGGGACCGGTTTCGGTGAGAGTCAGTTCAACCGTGCCACGCAGGCAATGCGTCAACCGGGGTCAGCCTTTAAGCCGTTTATCTACCTGACGGCCTTTAAGGATGGTCTCACACCGCAGAGCGCTATTGTAGATGCTCCGGTTACCTATTATTCCAACAATGGCCGCACTGCCTGGACGCCACAGAACTATACACGGAGGTATTACGGGTCGGTGTCGCTAAAGAGTGCGTTGTCGATGTCTCTGAACGCTGCCACGGTCAACCTGGCAAGCAAGCTGAAGATGTCCAGGGTCATCGAAACGGCCAGGGCGGTTGGCATCAAGAGTGAAATTTATCCGCACCTGCCGGCGGCCATTGGGGTATCCGAGGTGACACTGATGGAGTTGGTCTGTGCGTATGGCACTATGGCCGAGGGGGTAAAGCTGGAGCCGCGATTTTATGAGCGGGTGGTTGATCGTTATGATCTATCGTCGGATGTCTCATTTTCTCAGGGGCAGAGGGTCATTAGTCAGCAGGCGGTTGCACACATAAGGGAGGTTCTGAGGTCGGTCGTGGAACATGGCACCGCACGGGCGGCTATGGCCTTAAGCAGACCGGTTTACGGCAAGACCGGCACGACGGATGACTATGCCGATGCCTGGTTCATAGGCTTTGACGACAAACTGGCCGTGGGGGTCTGGGTTGGTAGGGACGACCGCACTTCCCTCGGAGAAGGAAAGACCGGCGGCGCCGCTGCGTTGCCAATCTGGATAGAGTTCATGAAAAGCGTCCAGTGAGGTAGAAAAGCGGCTTAAATCAAGCCAACCACGGTTGATTGTGGTACTACCACTCTACGGGGTCAGACGGATCAAAATAAGAAATCTTCTCTTCTTTAAGGACCGCCTTGAGTCCCTTGTCTGATGTCACAAGTTCCAAGTCTAAGCCCTGCTGCCGTGCAGCGATGAGTGAACCTGCAATAAGTGCATCATGGGAGCCAAAATTAAACCGTCCACTGTACTCCTCTAACAGATATTGAGCGTGCTTTACACAAAAGGAATCAACGTATCCTCTTTAAAAAGCATGGTAAAATTAATTTCATGGTTTAAAGGCATGGATTCCTGCTTTCGCAGGAATGACAGTTACAGGCTTTTTCCAAGTTTGTCATTCCT
>NZ_JABXWD010000318.1 GCF_019173545.1 Candidatus Magnetobacterium casense
CCCTTACTCTCTTTAATATTATATCATGTTTTTTTTGCTAAATGTGAATACAAAATATCTATCTCATACAGGGTCTCAAAGTGGTCGGAGACAAAGCTGATGGTAACAACGATCAAACGTCTTACGCCCTCGGCAGAGAGTTGTAGGATTTTTTCCTCCGTGGAGGGAGTCAGCCACTTTACGGGACCGCTTCGACTCTGAAAGGACAGGTGGTAGGTTGGCCCGGGCAGTCTTTCTTTTATGAGGTCTATGGTCTTGTTGAGTTCATCGAGGTATGGGTCGCCGTTTTCGATGAAGTAGACCGGCAGACCGTGTGCGCTCATCAGGATATGACAATCTGCGTGATCGTCCTCACCGATGGCCTCTACAATGGACTTGACGAGGGCATCGATGTAGAGTCTGTTTTGCGGCCAACTGCGGATGTAGGTACAGGGCAACGGATAGGTCTTGAGCACGTTCTGTAGTTCGGCAAATGCCGATCCGGTTGTGGCCAGGCTGTAGTGTGGGTAGAGGCTCAGGGCGATCAGTTGCTGTATGCCGTCTTCGTAGGCCTGTGCAACCGCCGCCTCTATAAACGGATGCCAGTATCGCATCCCCACGTAGACACTGAAGTTGTCACCGAGGGAGGTTTGCAGTGCATTGGCCTGTTCAAGTGTGAGGCGAGTGATGGGGGATGCTCCGCCGATCTGTTGGTACATTGCCCTGGTCTTTGGTGCGCGGCTCAGGGCAATAGAGGCGGCAATGGGGCGTTGCAAAAACTCTGGCCCCAGCTTTATGATCAGGCGGTCGGAGAAGAGGTTGTACAGAAACGGTCTCACCGCCTTCAGTGAGTCCGGCCCTCCGAGGTTTAAGAGCAGCACGCCAGTGGTATTCCTTTTCTCCGTCATCGGAATATTGTAACATAATCAAGAAAAAAAGAAAGAAGAAGAAAAAGACAATAAACATTTCCTGCGTGTACCGGAGCATGTAGTAGTTGTCTGTGAACTCACCAGACTTATGGGGTCATTGGGTGAATTACGTTATAGCTACTTATGCTCTTCTGCTTATCCGCTGACAAGGCACACCGCACTACAGCGATTCTTTAATTGGTTGGATTCGAAAAATGGGATATAACAATACAAGCATCACCTTAGCGATATCATCTGTGGCCGACGGCCAACATGCAATCTATATCGACGGCATGTTGTCCCATTACATCTACGAGACCGAAGTCGCCTACCTCCTTGCGGAGACACGCAGGAACTTCTGGCGTCACGACCCTGTTGCAGGTGCCACTCTCGGCAGGCAGTTGTACGACCTGCTCAATCGTGGAGCGGGGACACTTGCGGGGCTCATCGACACTACCAGGGTTGCCGGTGCGCATACGCATCTGTACGTGCAGACGCCGTATGAGTTGACGCAGTTACCGTTTGAGTTGTTGCACAACGGGGGCTTTATCCTGCTCAACCACAACATCCACGTGGTCAGACTCGTTGATGATCGGGGGAGGTTAGCTACGGTTGAGCCGAAAAAAGAGCCGCTTAGGATGCTCTTTATGGCCTGTTCGCCGACCGATTTGCACGCAAAAAATGTCCTAAACTTTGAAAAAGAGGAGGAACGCATCTTTAACGTTACCGGCAGATATAACATCGACATGAGGGTTGAGGACACGGGCAGCCTTGAGGGACTTAGGCAGGCCAACATCGCCGGTGGTGGATTTGACATCATCCACATAACGGGACATGCCGGACTTGATAAGGATATGGGGTCGGTGTTCTACATGGAGGATGAGGCCGGCAAGTCGCGGAAGGTCTCATCGGAGATGCTTTGGCACGCAATTAGGGATTTCCCACCGCGGGTGCTTTTCCTTTCCGGCTGTTCAACGGGGAGTAGCTATGAGGATGCAAGTTCTGAATCCTTTGCTTACCAGATGTCGCTTAAGGGTATAAAGTGGGTGCTTGGGTGGGGCTTGCCTGTTTCGGATGATGGTGCAACGCTGGTGGCTGCCGAGGTATACAGGTGTCTCTCAATTGGCATAGGGATCGACCATGCCGTGCAAAGTGCCCGAAGATTGCTTGATAGCCGATATCACCCCTGGCCGCTCTTGAGGCTGTTTGGTGACGCTACGCCGATTGTGCCGTTGGTAGCGGCTGGTTTGCCGGTCTCTGCCAACCCCGTTAAGCTCAGACACAAGACCCTCAAGGACAGCAACGTGCGTGTGCTTGACAGTGGATTTGTTGGCAGGAGGCGGCATGTTCAGCAGGGTGTAGGCGTGCTCAGGGGGGCAACTGACAAGTACGGGCTTTTGGTGCGCGGCCCCGCAGGGATCGGCAAGAGTTGTCTTGTCGGCAAGCTCGTTGAGAGGTTTGCGGACAAGAAGGAGCTGCTCGTCTTTCACGGTGTCATCAGCGAGGCGGATGTTATCGTGAAACTGAAGAAATTGCTTGACAGATTGGGCAATGAGGATGGTTTAGCGATTCTAACATCTGATAGCTCGTATGAGAAAAAGATAAAGGCCCTCTTTCGCACAGTCTTTAAAAATGAGACTCCAACAATAATATACTTTGATGACTTTGAACAAAATCTTGATCGTAATGGCTATCAGTATTGTGTTAAAAAGGAGCTTGAGGGCATCATTCGTCCCTTTCTTGAGGCGATTGACTGGGCTGAGGGCAACAGCAACGTTGTGATATCGAGCCGGTATCCATTCATCCTTGAACTTGGCGGTGAAAACCTGCCAGATAAGAAACTCTTTGAAATTGCGCTCATGTCCTTTTATGGTGCCGACTTAGCCAAGAAAACACGAGAGCTCGAATCTATCGCACAGAGCAGGCACGCTGCGTCGTATCTCAAATACGGCGGTGGCAATCCCCGGCTGCTGGAGTGGTTAAACGTTATCGCCAAATATGAGAAAAAGTACAACCTGATTGATCTTGAGGCGGAGCTGCGGGGCAAGCAGGATGAGTTCATCCACGCTTATCTTGCGGATGTGATCGCAAAGACAGAGGGGGAGGGGTTCAACAAGTTCATTCAACGAGCGGCTGTGTACAAGGAGCCTGTTGATGCGACTGCCTTTGAGGCGTTTGGTGGCGCTCAGTTCTTAAACACAGCTGTTGACCTGACGTTGGTTGAACGTGAGGTGCGAGCCAGGGGTGAGTTTGTGTATTGGGTAACGCCTGTGATTCGCGATACCATGTGGGGCAAGTTGACGGCTGAGGAAAGGCTTGAAACCCACGGACTTGCGTATCAATGGTATGACGGTTGGATTTCTGTAGCCACCGAGTCGAATTACAAGTACCTGGAGGAGGCCGTTCGTCACGCACTTGAAGTGGGTAACGTCCGTGGTGCGTGTCCTCATGCGCGTGAGTTGGGGGATTACTTTGACCGGATGGTCTTATATCGGCAGGGTCGTGCGATTATGGAAACGGTCGCCGTCAGGGTCTCAGATGCGGTGGTGGATGAGGCCAAGGCAACAAAGGATATAAGTGTTGGCAATTTTCTTAATGAGTATGCCACGTCATTATGGAAGTTAGGCGACGCAAAGCAGGCGATTGTGTTTTACGAAAAATCACTTGATATCATGCTGGAAGTCTATGGCGAAAGACATCCGTCTGTGGCTACTTTGTATAACAACATTGCCTACGTATTTCGTCGGACAGGTGATCCCCAAAAGGCAGCCTCCTACGCTGCAAAGGCCAAAGCGGCATGGTCTTAAAACAGGAAGACAAAGAAGATACGAAGAAAATTACGCTACAGGGGATGAGTGAGGTGTCTTCTGAGATCAACACAAGTGAACATCCTTATACTGATCATAGATACCTCACAGTATAGTACCACTATCAACCGTGGTTGCAAGGATTTAAGCCACTTTTATACCTGTGTAATATGGCATTGTTACTGTGCGTGAGCAACGTGACCACGTTTGAATGGAG
>NZ_JABXWD010000319.1 GCF_019173545.1 Candidatus Magnetobacterium casense
TATGGTTTCGCACTTTCTGGATTCCTGCTTACGCAGGAATGACACAGATGGGCGCAAAATACCATTTCTTGTCATTCCCGTGAAAACGGGAATCCATTTTCAAAAACAGCATAAAAAGCCAGTTAATAAAAAAGTGCAAAAGTATAGTAATAAGCAATAAATTAACAGTGCTCCAATAAATTCTTAATTGATCTGTATAGGTTTTATATGGTACACTTATCCATGAAATCCTTACAGATAGGTTATAATTATAAAACAGTCGGAACATACGAGAGCCTTTTTCCGGAGGGATACATGTGGTTTGCCTTAACACCTGATGAGCGTTCAGGACAACTGACATGAAGAAACTCAGCACGAAGCTGTTTTTGTATTTCTTGTCTTTTTCAGTGTTCCTGTGGGGTGCGGTCTACTTGGCTATCAGCATCAGTGGAAAGGCATTTGAAGACTCCATCGTATCTACCCATATAGATATTTATGAGAGATACGTCGAGTTCATAGACCATCACATATCAGACAAGATTGGTTTCTACAGACTGTATTCAACGGATACATTTTTCAGACAATTTGTCGATGAATCCAATACCCGCTTTGACAATATTGACAACGCCAGTGACTACATTGATGAAAAAGACAAGGAGTGGATGCAGGTTCCAAAGAATGTCATAACACCGTTTATGGCTGATATCATAAATAACCCATTATCAAAGAGTTTAAAATATCAGATTGAACATCTGAAAAAGGAGCGTGGGTATTATATATACAGTGAGGTCTTTTTAACAAACAAGTACGGAGCAAATGTGGCTCAGACAGGCAAGACCAGTGATTACTTTCAAGCCGATGAAGAGTGGTGGCAACGGGCAAAGAAGGACGGTTTCTATATTGGCGCCGCCGAGTACGATGACAGCAGTGAAACGTATGCCTTGCCGATAGGAATAGCCATTACGGACGGCAACGGTAACTTCAGTGGTGTGATAAAGCTCGTCTTTAACCTGAAAAATGTAATAGCTACGCTTCACGAAATGAAAAACAATGCCTCACACAAACAATATACCAACTGGAGATTTGGACTGTTTACAAAGGACGGCAAGAAAATCTATTCACCGGAAAACATAAAGATATCGGAAGATGTTAAGAAACACGTATTACAAAGTGGTTTTGTACGCCTCAGAAGTATTGACACACGATGGGGCGATTCCTTGTCAATATATGTCATTAATCAGGATAATGACAAAGACGTAATCCATCTTGAATGGATATTTGTCAACGAACACGCAACAGATGAACTATTTGCACAGGTAGGTAAGTTGAGGATGCTGATGTTGCTCTCGGCCATTGTGGTAACGCTATTTGCCGTGTTTTTCAGCCTCTACCTGTCACGAAGGATATCAAAACCTATATTGTTGTTGACCAACTCGGTAAACGAATTTGACGACAATAACCTCTGCGTTGACATACCGGCAATACAGTCAAGGGATGAGATCGGCCAATTGACCGGCGCCTTTACCCGAATGACGGAAAAGCTGAGGTATAGCATCATTCAACGTGATGAGGTAAACAAAGGGCTTGAACTTAAAACAGACGAAATAAAGAAAAACTACGACCTGCAAAATATAATAAGCACGCTATTAAAGCAATCCTATATGGCCATTAGCATAAAAGAGTTCCTTGATCTTGCATTGGATATCCTGTTGTCACTTCCCTGGCTTGCCGCAAGATCAATCGGGTGCATATTCCTGTATGATGAGACTACACGTGTGTTAAAGATGCAGGCAAGCAGGAACTTGAATATTGCCATATCAGAGTCATGCAAGGAGGTTCAGGCGGGAAGGTGTCTGTGTGGACTGGCCGTGTCAAGGAGGGAATTGATATACAAAAACCATATCGATGGCGAACATGAAATAATACATGAGGGGATAACAGACCATGGCCATTATTGTGTACCGATCATAACAAGAGACAGGGTACTGGGTGTTATCAATGTAAATCTCGATGCTGGACATAATAAAGACAAGACGGAGGAACAGCTATTGTTGATGTTTGCCGATACGCTGGCAGTAATAATTGAACGCAAGCGGACTGATGAGAAGCTCCTGACGGCAATACATGAGGCGGAGAACGCCAATCGCGCCAAGAGCGAGTTCCTTGCCAACATGAGCCACGAAATACGTACCCCTATGAACGCAATAATCGGCCTGGGTCATTTAGCGCTTCAAACAAACCTCTCGTCAAAACAGAAAGATTATCTCAACAATATTCAGTTATCGGCAAAATCGCTGTTGGCTATTATCAACGACATGCTTGACCTGTCAAAGATAGAGGCTGGGAAACTGGAACTGGAGATAATCGACTTCGATATCGAAAGGGTCATGGATAATATAGTCACAATGTTGGCAGCAAGGGCAGAGGAAAAGGGGATAGAGATAATGTTCTCCGCAGACAAGGACGTGCCCTCCCTGCTCATTGGCGACCCGTTGAGGATAGGCCAGGTGCTCACAAACCTCATCAGCAATGCGGTCAAGTTCACCGAAAAGGGGGAAATTGTCATAACGGTAAAGGTTGTCGCTATAGATAAAGAGGAGGTCACCCTGGGTTTTTCCGTCAGGGATACGGGAATTGGCATAGCGTCGGAGATGTTGCCCAATTTGTTTCAACCATTTTCGCAGGCCGACCGATCCACTACACGGAAGTATGGCGGGACCGGTCTTGGGTTGAGTATATGCAAGAAACTGGTAGAGATGATGAATGGCGACATCTGCGCAAGGAGCGAGTACGGCAAGGGAAGCGAGTTTACCTTTACGATCAATGCAGGTTACCGGCAACCGACTTATGCGTCAAATTACATGAATGCACCTGACAAGGAAACAGAGAGGGCGGCAAGGCGGCATGAACATAATGCAGCAGCAAGGGAAAAACTGGCAACCATAAATGGCGCACACTTACTGCTCGTGGAGGACCACTACATAAATCAACAGGTTGCCCTTGAGGTCTTGAGCAATGCCGGCTTTGTCGTTGACATCGCCAACAACGGGTTAGAGGCGGTGAGGACCGTAGAGATGGCGCCCAAAAAGTATAGCGCCGTCTTAATGGACATACAGATGCCCGAAATGGACGGCATTGAGGCAACAATGAGGATCAGGCATGGGATATCCAAAGAGGAGCTGCCCATTATTGCAATGACTGCCCATGTGATGAAGGCAGAGCAGGATAAGTGTTACGCAGCGGGGATGAACGATCACGTCTCCAAGCCAATAGACATCAAAGAACTCTGTGACACACTCCTGAGGTGGGTACGGCCAACCGTATCCGACGTCCCTGACGTTGAATCTGCCCCGCCACGGCAGGGAGAGACCACGCCAGTCTATAACCTGCCCGGTATTGATATAGCGGCGGCACTTGAGAGGATTGGCGGCAACAAAGACCTGCTGAAGAAAATCATAGTGTATTTCAGGGATAATAATGTTAATATAGTTAATGACATAGAGGCTGCGATTCAACGACTGGATTATAATTCGGCCAGGGAGTTGGTACATGGCCTCAAGGGCATGGCGGGTAACATATCGGCAACGGAGCTGTTTGGCGTTGTTAAAGAGCTGGAAGGCCTGCTGGTAAAAGAGGACCCTGGAGGGATAGGCGAGTGCTTAAAAAGAGTGGATAAGGAACTTCATACAGTGTTTGAATCGGCCAGTAAACTTTAAAAATTGATATGCAAGAGCAAACCGGTACCTACTGTAGCAACCCTGGAAGACATAGCGGAGTCAATCAACATCATATTGGAGTAATCCTAATTTGACAATGTCATATTACAAACTCTGCAATTAAAAGATGTCTGAACCACGATTTAACGGATTAAGAGATTATCAGGATTTGTGTTAAAGAAGACCTCATGTCT
>NZ_JABXWD010000032.1 GCF_019173545.1 Candidatus Magnetobacterium casense
TTTATGCATCATGGATTCCTGGTCAAGCCAGGAATGACACACTTGGAAAACGCCTGTAACTGTCATTCCTGCGAAAGCAGGAATCCATGCCCTTTAACCGTGAAAAAAAATTTTTACCCTGCTTTTTAAAGAGGATACTCTTCGCTTACGTTTGACAGAACGTCTTTATATTCAAGCGAGGATATTACAGATTTTCCTTTTAAGAGTCTGGAAACACCAAAAATATTTTCTCTCATTGTTTCCGGTTTTGTCCCATGTCGTCTCTTGTCAGGACTTTGATTTAACAATCCTTCAGAATTATAACGTATTGCCCCCTTTACACAACGGGCGAGCAAGTAAAGAAACAGCCTTGGGTCTTTTGTTCTGTTGAAATCCTCTATAGCTTGGTAATAATGCTCTATGGAGTCGTTATGCTGCTGTGGTTCCATATTGTTTGATAAGAATCGGCTATATCAGAAGGCCTATTAATAATAAGTTCAAGTAATTCAGCCAGCGGCTTATTAAAGTCGTTTATCCAGTATGAATTAGTTTTTCCTTTTGCAGCACACGCTATTGAGATAGCGGCTGAACCTGCAAAAGGTTCCACGAGTCTCGGAAAGTTCCCTGGAACATAACGAAGGATTTTTGATGCAAGATTTCTCTTACTTCCCTGATATTGAATAGGATGAGGTACTCTCATTGCAATTGAGTTTTAAGCTTTAAGTCTCAAAGTGAAAACGTGGTCATCGCGATAATTTCCGCAACAACCATTTCGGGGGTCTTGTCATCGGTATCGATCACGAGATCGGCCTTTTCATAAAGCGGTCTTCTGAAGTCTAACAGTTCGTATATCTTTTGCAGGGGATTTGGCACCTTAAGCAGTGGGCGGTCATCGGTGCCGGCTACACGACTTAGGATTGCCTCCGGAGCTGCCATCAGGCAGACAATGTAGCCGTTACTTCTGAGGTGTTTCATGTTTTCCTCTCTCAGCACAATGCCACCGCCAGTGGATATGATCACACCCTTGAGGCTTGATACCTTTTGGGCCATATCGGTCTCCAGATCTCTGAATGCCGGTTCTCCTCGGGTTGCGAATATTTCGTTGATCTTCATTGCGGTTGCTGTTTCTATTTCGGAGTCTATATCGATCAGCGGCCTGCCCAGTGTATCAGACAGGAGGCATCCGACGGTGGTCTTTCCGGTTCCCATAAAGCCAGTCAGGACTATATTTTTCATGGTTAAAACTCTTTCAGGTACGTTAGATAATTGTTATAGTTTCTAATTGTCTCATCAATGCAGTCACCGCCGAACTTACAGAGGATGGCATCAGCCAGGACAAAGGCGATCATGGCCTCGGCTATCACGCTACATGCGGCAACGGCGCAGACGTCCGAACGCTCGTAGGCGGCCTCTTTTGGTTGTTTGGTTACGATGTCAATTGAATTCAGGGGTTTTCGTTGTGTTGGAATGGGTTTCATGATGGCCCTCATCAGCAGGGGCATACCGTTTGTCATGCCACCTTCGAGGCCTCCGGCAAAGTTGGACTGGCGATAAAAGCCGGTTTCATCGCTGTAGAGTATTTCATCCATGAGTCTTGAGCCAAAGCGCTGCGAGAGGTCAAAGCCCAGTCCGCACTCGACGCCTTTTACAGCCTGTATGCTCATTATTGCCTGAGCCAATTGTCCGTCGAGGCGCTTGTCCCATTGCACGTGACTGCCCAGTCCAACGGGCAGACCCACGGCAAACACCTCAAAAACACCTCCGATTGTGTCACCTCTTTCGATTGCCTCATCAATGGCCTCGATCATGCTTTGTGCGTCCTCCTCGAAAGGGCATCTGACGGGGGATTGGTCTGCTTTGACGCTGAGTGCTATCAACTGATTGCCGATGTCCTTAAGACCGCCAAGTTCGTTCATTGCGGATTGATAGTAGCGTTGGCCGGCCCCTCCGGTTCTTACGACGAAGCTGCCGATGGAGATGCCAAACTGGGCAAGAAACGTCTTGCACACAGCCCCCAGGGCTACCCTCATAGCCGTCTCTCGTGCAGAGGAGCGTTCGAGCACATTGCGGATATCCCTAAAGCCATGCTTGAGGCATCCTGCGAGGTCTGCATGGCCGGGTCTGGCCCTTGTCACGGGAGGGATAGAACCTTCGTTCTGGCCGAGGGAAGACATACCCTTTTGCCAGTTTTCCCAGTCGCGGTTATCGATCTTCAGGGCGATGGGACTGGCCAGGGTTTTTCCCCATCTTACGCCGGAGAGGATTTCGGCCTGGTCTTGCTCGATCTTCATTCTGCCGCCGCGTCCGTGCCCCTGCTGTCTTCGGTGGAGTTGAGTGTTTATGGTATCGGCCTCTATGGGCAGGCCTGCGGGGATGCCTTCGATGATCCCAGTGAGTGCCTTACCGTGCGATTCTCCCGCTGTCGATATCTTTAATCTATCCATCCTTATACTTTATCCTATCCGTGGGGGGAGAAAGAAAGAAGGGAGGGCTTTGCCCTCCCTCAGACCCACCCACAAGGGGACCAGTCCCCTTGACCCCATTATAACTTATTCACAGTGTATGCTTATACACAACATTTCAACTGTATACCTAAACATTTAGTTTATCCTTCCAAACCTACGCAGTCTGATCAAGAGAGCCAAGGCTATTGGCAACATGATGGCCAAAACATCCGTTGAGTCTTTGTCATTATCGGAGTTGCTGGTACCGGCTATGGAGCAGCCACCACCACCGCCACTGCTTGGAGGAGGAGGAGCCACTACCTGGACGATGGCCTCGTTGGAGTTGGGCGATACGCCTATTGAGTTGTAAGCCACTAGTTTATACGTATAGGACTGTCCTACAATTGTATCGGTATCGACAAAGGATTGTGTATCGGTAGCCAGAGCCTTGTATTGTACATATGGGCCGTCTCCTAGTCTTCTGTAGAGCAGGAAGCCATTTTCTGCGGTAGCCCTGTCAACCCAGTTCAGGACGACATAGCCGGCAGAGGTGCTGACCACTTTGAGGTCGGAGGGGCTCCACAGGGCCGAAAGCGATTTCCAGGCATTGACCCTTCCACCGGTTCTGGTCATGGTGTTGTATGGCGAGGCCATTGGGTCAGTGTAGCTCTCTACCATCTGCTTGATCTGCGCAACGCTGAAGTGCGGATAGTACGCCCACAACAGAGCGGTCAAGCCACTGACGTGCGGGGCAGCCATGGACGTTCCGCTATAGGTGCAACTATAGATGGTGCCGGAGTTATAGCCTGTTATCGTGCTACAAATATCAACGCCGGGGGCAGAGACATCGACCGAAATCACCCCGTAGTTGGAGAACGAGGCGAGTGTATCGTTTTGGTCGGAGGCTGCAACCGCTATAATGTTTTCCAGGTTATAGCTGGCGGGATAGCACGGGGAAAGGTCGTTGTCGTTTTGGAGGGAGCCGTTGCAGTAGATGTTATCGGAGCTGCCACCGTTACCGGCTGCGGCCACCAGCAAGACGCCTGCATCCCTTGCGCTTGCTATTGCGTTATAGATAGCCTGGCTGGTATTTTTCCATCCCAGGGAGGCGTTGATGATCTTGGCGCCGTTTTTGGTTGCGTACTGGATACCAGATATGAGGGCGTCCATTGTGGTTTTGAGGTCGGAGTTGAGAATCTTGACGGGCATAATGGTCACGTCCCAACTGACACCGGCCACACCGGTTGAGTTGTTTCCTATGGCGCCGATTGTACCGGCAACGTGGGTGCCGTGGCCGTAGACGTCCATCGGGTTATTGCTTTCTTTTGGGTCTACGAGGTCATTACCGACGAAGTCCCACCCCCGGATGTCATCAACGTAGCCGTTGCTGTCGTTATCGAGGCCGTCAAAGGTTTCTCTGGTATTGTTCCATATATTACCGCCAAGGTCGGGGTGATTGTAGTCTACCCCTGTATCCAGGACGGCAACGATAACGTTTTTGTCGCCTTTGGTGACATCCCACGCCTTATAGGCCTTTATGTCTGCGCCGGGGGTACCGTTTTTCTGGCCGGTGTTGTACAGTGCCCACTGCACGGCAAAATACGGGTCATTGGGCATCACGTCCAGTCCCTGTGCATAGTAGTTGGGTTCGGCGTATTGGACGTCGGCATGTTGCATGTACTGCTTAACGGCCTCTTTGACGCTTAAGGAAGCAGGCAGGGTCACGAGTTCGAGGTTTTTCACCAGCGAGTAGGTCTTTACGACCTTGGCGTTGAGTGCCCTGTGTACGGTCAACGATCTGGTTGAGGTGATATCGTCCTTGAACTTCACAAGCAGTTGTCCTTCTTTATAGGCATTTGCATTTACATCCGCTATATCTTTAGGGGTAAACCTTCCTTTTGTCAGGGAGGCGGTTACGGACTCGTTTGTTTTTGCAGTTGTCGTTGCCGTACTGGCAGCGGTGCTGGAGTTAGCGGCGTCTTTTTTCCCCTGGTCTCCGCAGGAGACGACAACCAGCAACATCGCAACTGCAATTATTGTCCGTATCAATCGAGCAGTGTTTCGTTTTTTCATAAGTTCCTCCACATATCCTTCATCAATATACGACCAATTTAACGCCACAGCTACTTGTATTGGTAGTGGCATCAAGCACCTGAACATTAACAGTTGTTCCGTTATCGCTGGCGGTGACCTTCTGTCTAACAGTAACCGTCAGGGGGATAGAGCTTGAGGCGGTTGAAGATGTCCCGGTCTTTGCGGTTAAGAGGTCGGGGCGATCGATGTATATCTTAAACGGAGGAGTGGCGCCAAACATGTCAAAATTAGCCGTGTCACCTGCATTGGGGGCGATCAAGGTAATAGTCTGAGGGTATATTGAGAAGGCCCCTGCGGCAATGGTCAAGGTTCCTGTTCCCGTTAAACCATTGGCATCTGTGACGTAGAAGTTAATGCTTCCCGATGTGAGGTCTTTCAACAGAGTAAGGGTCACGGTTGAACCTACCACGGATGCACTGACCAGTTGAGGGGAGTCGGTGGTCACCGAGTAGGGTGTTTTACCACCTGAAACCGTATATGTGGCCGTAGTGCCCTTTATAGGTGTCGTCAGGATTCTGGTTGCAGGTGTAATGCTCAGGGCGTTGGCTCCTGGCGGATTCAGATTGAGGCTTGCCGTACCAGTGAGGCCGTTGGCATCGGTGACGTTGATGGTGACGGTAGTGGCCGTTGTAATTGCAGTAAGGGTTGTCACGTTGAGGGTATCACCGCTTGTGGAGGTACTTACCGTTTGTGGCAGATTAACGCTGGTCCTGTAAGGTCTTGTACCGCCGATGATCGTATACGTAGCGACAGTGCCCACTGCCGGACTTGTAAGGGTTTGGCTGGCAGGGTCTATTATTAGAGTACCTGTGGCTGCCCTGAGGTCAAGCGTTGCGGTTGCCATTACGCCTGAGGAGTCTGTGACGTATATATTTACGGTACCGGCGTTAGAAGTTGTGATTGCCACACGGGTTGTTGCAGTTATCGTGTTACCGCTTATTGCAACGCCGGCAAGCTGTGGTTTATCCACGGTAACGCTGTAAGGCGGGGCGCCGCCGGATACCGTATAGGTGGCAGTAGTGCCTACGGGTGGATTTGTCAGTACCTGGGTTGGCGGTGTGATCGTAATACCGCTTGAGGAGGACACCTGAAGGGCTAACGATGCGGTGGCAGTCCTGCCCTTATCATCCTGCACGGTCAACGCTACGGATTTTGCATTTGCCGCTGTTATGACCACAAGGGTAGTGACGGTCAGGGTTGAGTCGGATACTTTTACGCTGACCAGTTGAGGGTCGCCGGAGAAAGCCGTATATGGACGTCTTCCACCTCGCACCGTGTATGTAACGCTTGTACCCACCGGTGGAGAGATCAGTGTTTGCAGGTTTGGTGTTATCGACAGCGGATCAGAGGCCAACACCAGAGTAACGGTGACTTCCATGTGTTTTGCATCGGTTACCGTAATCGATACGTTTGTTGTATCATCATTGGGGAGACTTGCGACGGTGGCCGTTATCTGAGAGCCGCTTATGGCTACCGACACTGCCGGGTTACCGCTGCGCACACTATAGGGTTTGGCGCCGCCAACTACGTTAAACGTTGCCGTATCACCGACCTTCGGATTCGAGATGGTCTGAGATACCGGGGTTACTTCCAGCGCTCTGTTGACCGTAAGGGCGACAAAGCCCGACACCGCTCCAACCCTTGCCTCTATTGTGCATTGTCCGGCATCTCCGGTAGGTATTTCCGTTGGGGCGGTAAAGATCGTTGTAGCCTTACCGTTGGTTATCTGGGCTGTCTGCGGGTTAAACGACGACAAGGCGGTTGCCGTACTGTCCTTGCAATCGGCGTAGAACTGGACAAACGTGCCATCGGGTGCCGTTGCATCGCCCAGGGTCGTGTTTACCGTGGCCGTGATGTAGGACGTCTGTCCTGTGGCGACTTCCGTGGGATTTGCCGTTACCGTTACGCTTGAGACTACTATGGGTTCTATGAACAGGGTTGTGCTACCCGTGCCATAGAACTGCCTTCCCGTGGGACTAAATTCGGGGAAGCTGTAGCTGTCCGTCGTTGCCAGGACAGAGAGCAAACGTTCTTGGGAGATGTTCTGGCAACTTATCCGGAATTCGGTCTTGGCCTCTCCGGAGCTGTTGGTATAGACACGGTCTTCGCTGAACCAATACGACGGTACACCCGTTGTATTGGTGTGCGTTGTATAACAATTGTATTCGTTAGTGGCATCTATGGTGCCGCTGCCGTTATAGTCGCATCCCATGAGTGTTTTCACACCTGTTGTTGAGCTTACGGAGTATATACCGTAGATGTTGTTATAGAAGTCAACGAGATTACTCAGGTCAGTGCCAATAAACAGGCCTATACCGGCGGCTTTTTCTCCCTTGAAGTAGACCGTGGCCTTGACTTTTATAATTTGGTCTGTTTTTGACTGACAGACCTTGTAGTCGTCTTTTTCGTTGTAGGTACCGTTGTTGTTACCGTCTATGTCCAGGACGACCGATATGGGTGTGAACTGGTTTACGATGGTTCCCGAGCTTGTAAAGAGCACCGATCTGCGCGCCATCAGGCCGCCGCCAGTGTATGCCTCTACGGTAACATAGCCACTTGCGGTGGAGTTTACCTTGATGCTTGCCCGGCCATAGATGTCTGTTTGCACCTTATAGACTGCGACATCCTTGGCGGCAAATTCGTTTATCAGACTTGGGCTTATATTGCCGGCTGTTGATGTCTTTGTGAAGGTCACTTCCGTATTTTTAACGGGTCTGCCGTTTGCGTCGGTTATCAGGGCAGTCATATAAATCGGGGCGTTTGACTGTCCCACGGTCTTGTCCGTGGAGAGCATTATGTCATGTGGCACGCCTACAGTTGGTTGAGGCGGTGTGTAGTCGTTGCCGGAGGACCCGCCTCCGCCACCACAACTGACAGCGGACATTGCCAGAAGGCATAAGAGCATGACATAGATAAAATAACGTTTTATATGCTGATTATATGTCTTCATTATATATACTCCTTCAGTTTAACATAAATTGTAATTAGCTAATGACACCGTCCTGTGGATCGGTACATTAAATTCATGCCCCAGCGAGTCAACACCATAGAAGGTTATCTTCATATCATACAGATATGGCTCCAGTCTGCTAGGATTATATTTCCCGCTGTTTATCTCTTTCATGTACTCAGTTTTTGTACCGGCATCAATGACAACAAGGTTTACTGTTGCCGAGGTCTCAGGTTTCACCGCAACTGTTGTTGTCAGGTCAAACATCTTAATTGGAGGCAGGTCCAGCTCGTATATCTGCTGGGTATATTCAATGGTATAGCGTTGTATGAATACGGTGTTGGCTGGGACTAACTTATCATATGATGTCAACCCAACAGTTACAACGGCAGTGTCATCGCCCCATTTCTCTGCTTTACCGCCTTCGCATATACCCTGCACCAGATCGATCTGCCAACCATCCCCCTGGTCTCCTGCGGGAGATGAATGAACCATCGTGGACACGGTTAAATACCCGCCGATCTTACCCGGTTCGCTACTACCGGGGCTGCCTGGTCCGCTGCCACCTCCACAACTGTAGACAAACGCCAGACCCAAGAGCAATAACAGTGTTAAAATCCTTCTTCTTTGCATTTCTTCTCCTTCTTATGTAATCTTTAATAATACCAACGTTATGAACTATTAAAACAGCACAGTGTCTTATTATCGTTACTGCTCAACGATTTTACAGTCCGTAGAATCGCCGCCAAATTCCCTTTCTACCACTCTGGGGGTTATAAATATCAGGTATTCGGATTCTTTATTTTCCTTCGTTGTTGATTTAAATAGCCAACCCAAAACCGGTATATCTTTTAGTCCTGCCGTCCCCTCCTCTGAAATGGCATTATTTTGTTTAAATATACCTCCAAGCACCAATGTTTCACCATCTTTTACTATGACCTTTGTTTTTTCATTTAATTTCGTTGTATTGGGGGCATCGCTGCCACCTATCTTGGTATAGCCAACCAAGTCTTCTTTTTTAATTTCCACATCGAGATTAATCAGCCGACCGGGCGTTATCTTTGGTGTAATCTTAATATCGACTGACACGGACTTAAATGCCGCCGACACCACTCCCTGGGGGTTCATTATGGGGTATGGTATTTCCAACCCTTGTGTGATGCTTGCTTCTTCGTTGTTCATTGTGAGCAGGCGGGGGCTCGTGATAATCTTACCACTATTTGAGGTCTCCATTGCTTGTAACTTCAGGTCCAGGCCTAGCGTCCTCTGAGCATTTATAAAGCCCAAGGCTATACCACTGCCCAGGTTGGACACGGTCGAGGGCATATCCGCCAGGAAGGTTTGACCGGTGACGCCTGCTCCCTTACCCATACCTATTGCACCTGTTTTGTCAAAAGACCTTGAAAAAAATCCCCAATTTATTCCCAACGTATCCGAAATATTATTATTGACTTCTATTATCTTGGTCTCTATCAGCACCTGCTTCTTAGGCACATCCAGAGCGTGGATAAAATCTTTGATATTCTTCAATGCTGATTCTATATCTATTACTATGAGTTTATTCACCGATTCGTCGGCATAAACAGTACCCTTAGGAGTCAATAAGGCTCCTTGCTCTCTTTTCTGTTGAAGACCCAAATTGAAAGCCCCTGCATCCTCCTGTTGTTTGGATACTGCTACTGCACTTTTGCCTGTTGCCTCAAATTTGCTCAACAGTTTTTTATTTACCTCATCAGCGGGTACATATTTCAGGAAACAATCCATGCGCTTTACCTTAGCCAATTCCAGCAATGCTTCTTCTTCTTTACGTTTAGAGCTTGATATTCGCAATCTTTCATCGTCCTCTCGTTTTTTCGCTTCAAGCTCTGTCTTTCTCATATCATCCAAGGTCTTCTGGTTGGCTATGCGGATAATGTTGCCGGTTACATCGCAACCGAGCTTGAGTATCTTCTGGACAAGCTCCACCACTTGGTACCAGGGGGCGTCCTTAACTTGCATGGTCACCTTACCGCTGACATCGGAGTCTACTACGATATCACAGCCACTCTCATCGGCGAGGAGTTTGAGTAATGCCGTCACAGGGGCATCCTGAACATTCAGTCTTATTTTATTTTGGGTACCGCACTCGAGTTTCTTGCCACACATAGTAAGTTCAAGGGGTTCAGCAGCTTCATCCTTTATTATCTTCACTGTCCCATCATCAAAAGGCGAGGCTAAAGAATCTCCTCTTTGCGCAGGGGCTACAGAAGGCATTTTTCCAACAGGCTGGTCTGCTTTGATAACGGGCACATCCGCCGCAAAGATAGAGTCATGCCTTTTACCTGCGGCATCTGCCTTTGCGCTACCTGTCCGTTCCCTGCGGTCAACAGGAGTTGATTCGCCGCCTCTGACGGCTCGCTTTACCGCCGCCTCAATCCGGTCAAACGTCGTCAGAGAGACTATAATCGTATCATTGACCGTTAGCACCTCATAGGGGGTATCCTTCTGCAGCTCCAGCACTACACGCACTCCCAGATCACCCTCTTCCCACCTTAACGCCTTTAAGGGCACTGCTATTTCCTTTGGTAGTTCTGACGCTATCTTTACATTGGGGATATCTATTGCTATCTTGTCTGGGACATTGGCATCGCTGAGACTGGATATCACCGGCTTCAAGGCGCCATCGCCACGGATTATCACATTTACGGCATCCCTCTCACGCTTAAAGCTCACGCCGGTAATGCTCCTGGCCTCATGCACGGGGGAGGTACCATCAACCGGTACCGGATGACTCTCCAGCGATTTGCCTGCGGGCTTCTCTGCCGGCAGATTATCCATTGGTGTTGCCTTGTCGCTTGATTTCACTAACGATTCTTTCTCCGATTTAACCGCCACCCACTCTTTACCGCCATTTTGTGCACCATTGTTGGCATCCGCAGTCCTGACACCCTCTGCATCCTTGCGCACGCCAACAGTCAGGACATTATCCGACTGCTTATGTGTAGTCTCAAACGGTGACGTAAGCGTGATCTCCACGTTTAACACGCCATCTGCACCGGAGGGCTGCAATGACACTTCGGCAATACCTTCCTTGCCCGAAACAATTCTGTTTCTGTACATACCCAAGTCCACGGCCTTTAGACTCACCACTATCTTAAAAGGGTCCACCGGCGGAGTCAGCGAATATTCAAAGGGCTTCTCCGCTACGATCTTCACCATATAGTCTTCTATTTCTATTGATTTCACAAAATTGTGGACTATGACACCTGCCTGTGCTCGCCCGCTGTCCTCTTGTAACAGGCCATCAGGCTTGCCACTACCACTGACACCTCCGGTTGAGCTGCAACCATAAACCATCATGACAAAAAGTATCCCGACCCATAATATTAAGCCCTTGCCTTTAAACATTTTCATTGGTCTCCCTGACATCTCCATTAATTGATACAAAATCATTGATTATCCTAGTGTTTGCCATCTTTTTTTGATCTATCACTCTTTTCACCCATACTCGTCTTATCGCTGCCGGCACTGTCGCCAGTGTTGCCATCGAGATTAATGTTCAGATCGAGACAGATATTGCCGGAGCCTGACTCGACATTTTCTCTCTTTATAGACCTCCCGACACCTCCCATATTCGAGAAGGTTATCGTCAGGTCCTTTATCACCACCGGCTGCGAGCTGCATTTAGCAGTCTCAGCGGTCGCATCTTTCGGCTTTATCTTTAAAATATTGCCGTCAACTTCTTTATCGAGCCTATGCGTATCAAGGATCAATTCCAGGGCCTTATCCCACGGAACGTCTTTGAGCTTCAGCGTAATCTTACCCTTGACTGCCGGGTCTACAACGATGTTATACCCGCTAACGTCAGATATCAATCTCATTATCGGCACAATTTCCGCGTTGCTAAAGTCGAGTGTCACCAGACCCTTTCTTGGGAATCCCGCTTCATTATGCCCTTTTCCGGCGGAGGGCTTCTTAGGCTCTTCCTTGAGGCGGTCTATCCTGGCCTGCACATCGCTCATCACATCATCCGTTGTCTCGGCATCTTTACTACCCCGACTAACGCCCTTCTTTTTCTTTCCAACAGGCGGCTTCTTTCCGACAGGTTGCACGGTTGTTGGCATGTCAGCGGCATTCGTCCCCGACGCCGTCAGCACGATATCCACCACATTGCCACCCATGACAACCTCGTAGTTGACCTTCTCTGCCACGTCCAACACTATCCGCACCTTATCTTTGTGCTCTACCCATCTGATGGCGCTCAGGGGCATCTTAGGGGTTTGCTTTTGCAGCTTTGCCAGTCTCACCTTGGGGATATCTGCCACGATCCTGCCATCGAGCGTAAAGACATCCGCCGATATCGGACCATCCCCGGATATCTCTACCTTTGAACGCGTAGCCGATTCTTTCTTGAAATGTACGCCTGTTATGTTTCTGGCCTCTTTTAGCACACCATTTGAAGGCTTTACGATGACCTTCTCCTTAATCGCACCATTAGTTGCACCGGACTTGGCGGTGTCTGTTGCCGCGACAGGTTCGCCGGCTTTAAATACGAGTTCCAAGGTATCTTGCGCAACCACATCATAGATATCCAACGGAGACGACAGCCTTACCTCTAACACGGTAGCCATTTCTTCCTCTTTGACGGTTACGTCCACTATGCCTTCTTTGCCTACAATAAGACGGTCTTTATAATCGCCTGCCTCTACACCCTTGAGTTCAACTATTTTTTTCAACGGATCAAACGTGTTTATTACATTATAGGGAAACACACTACTTGCGGTCAGTTTGATTTTATCACCCTCAATGCCAACTTCTTTCAATACATTACCGGAAGCCTGCCGGATGTTTTGCTCTGCCCCCTGTTGTATCTCTTTTTTTGTCTCCTGCTCTATCCCCTGGTTTACCGGTCTGGCTTCCTTTCTGCCGGAGGCACAACCATAAAGCAAGACAACAGAAATAAAAACCACTATCAACTTATTTAAAACACCTAAAAATCGCATCCACTGGCCTCCTCTTGATTTAAACACATGGAGAGTCTCTTCACTGTACTTCTACCCACGTCATCCACTATTATCTCTTCTACAACAATCCTGTCATGTCTTATCTCCACGACCTTGCCACCATTCATTCCAATGAAAGTCCCCTTTTTTATAGCAAACGCTCTACCATCAGACAAGACGACAGAGGCATATTTATCTATACGGTCGATAACGATACCGATCAGTTTCATATTTGCCCAATTAACGGTCTCCAGCGGGGAAAGTATGCGGGTATCTCTTGGTCCCTTTTCTTTCTGCCGCTTCTTTTTATTCAGTTCCAGGATGGACATAAACGGATCGCGTCTACCTTGGGGGTTATACTCGTATGGCACTATGGGTTCGACGGGTTTATCCACAGTCTTATTGACGGGGGCAGGTTGGGTTTTACCCGGCGTTGCACCAGCCGCCGCAGGCTGATCAGTACCGGCTCCGGCGGCATATCTCACAGCCAGACCTGAGAACATTAACGTCATAAGCATAACACTTACGAAGCACCATTTTTTTAGCATAGCATCCATTGTCCTTCCACCAAAAACCACTCTTTCATGCTCTCCTATTTTGCCGCCGTACCTGGAGCACTTTTGGCATCAGGCTCTGGTATGGCCGAAAACGTATTGGCCACAAGCTGTATCTTAAGGCTAACATCTTCAGCTCCAAACGTTGGGCTGTCCAACTTTATCTGCGATATATTCACAATCCTGTCAAGGGCTGTCAACCTGCTCAGGAAGTTACCAAGCTCGTGATAAGAACCATTCATCGAAACATTCACAGGGATCACGTAGACTATGTTGCTTGGGTGGTTAGACTTTGGTTTTGGCTCCCACAGGTTTATCTTCAGGCCCGAATACCTGCCCTGGTCTGAGACCATCTTTAAAAGGCTTGATATTTCGCTCTCTTCCGGGAGCTGCCGCTTTATCTGCTCATATTCTTTTTCTGCCATGGCCAGTTTGGCCTTTAGCTCAGGGAGTTGTTCTACCATCTTTTGCGCATCTGCTATCTCGCTGTCTAATTTCTTTATCTCTGACTTTAACTTTTTTATCTGCGCGTACTTAGGTTTGGAAAACGCAAAATAAAAAACCAGCAATATAATAATAAGCGGTATTAACGCTATAAGCACCCTCACTCCGGGATGCAGCTTATTTATGGACTCAAGGGTAACAGGCGTCAACTTTTTATCTCCGCAGCCTTTGCTTCCGGCTTAACAACGATCATGGTTATTCCAAAGCTATACACCTTAATAGTATCCTTTTCTCCTCTCTCCGCTACCTCAAGGCTTTTAACCAGATACGTATCCTTAAACAACTCCGAACGCTTGAAGTTATTGACAAACACCACAACGTCATCATTGGTCATAGCAACACCCTCTAAAGCAAGATTAGAGCCGTTGAGTGTCAACAGCTTTATCCATACGTTTTCGGGCAACGCCTTGCTGACCTCGTCTATCACCCTCACAGGGATGCTCTGATTTGCCCTCAACTCCTCGATTGCCTTTTTATTCGCCTCAACCTTATCTATCTTTTTCTTCATTGCCTCGACTTCTTTAATCTTCTGTTTCAACCCCTCAAGTTTCGCCGTCTTTTGAACCTTATCATTGGTTAACAGCTTGACTTTCTTGTTTATCAGGTAAACGCCCACCCCCGACAATATCAGTGCTACGAGCAGACTTGCTATCAGACCTAGTATAATCGCAGGGACCTTTTGAGCGGCTTTCTTCCTTTTTCTTGGACGCTTGTCTGAGGGTAGCAGATTTATCCGTATCATCTGTCTCCAACCCTCCTCATGGCCAACCCTACGGCTACGGCAGCCAGGGGTGCCACCGACTCCACGTACTTGGCATCCATCTGCTTGGGTATCTTTATCTTGCTAAAGGGGTTCATTAATGTTACGGTAAGTCCGGTTCTCTCTGTTATCAGCTCCTTAAAACCTTTAACCATGGCCCCGCCCCCACCGAGCATTAGTTCGTCGATGTTGCCAATATCGGGCGTGTCGCTGAAGTAATCCAGCGAGCGGGTTATCTCCATGACGATCTCCTCCGAAGCCGAATTTATGATAGCCTCGGCCTTCACCGCAGATATTCCCTCGGCCTCCTGCCCACGCTTGAGCTTCTCCGCCGCTTCCATTGTCACACCGAGTTCCCGCATGAGGGTATCCGTGTGTATCTTGCTACCGATTGAGCTGTCACGCGTAAAGGCGGACACTCCGTTTCTCAATATATTTATCGTCGTATTGGTTACACCGACGTTGACAAGCGCCACGTTCTTTTCTTCACCACTGTGGTAATTGATCTCATACATGTTCTCAAGCGCAAAGGCATCAACATCAACTATAACCGGGACCAATCCCACGTCCTTGACCACGTTGACGTAGCTGTTTAAGAGGTCCTTCTTCACCGCCACCAGCACAACATCTATCTGACCGGCCTCTTCGGCAGGGCCTATTATCTGATAATCGAGGTTGACGTCCTCTATGCCAAAAGGCACGTACTGCTCCGCCTCAAATCGTATGTTTTCATTTAAGACCTCTTCGGTCATCTCCGGCAGGGTGATACGTTTGATTATAACAGAGGAATGGCCTGATATGGATATCACGGTATTTTTCGCCTTTATATTGAACTTCTTGATCAGCTCCTTCAGGGTCTCGCCTAGCTTGACCGTATCCGCTATGGCATCCTCCGCTATTATGGATGGATGCAACGGCATCACCCCCAGCAACTCCAGTTCGTAACCCTCCTTGAGGTCCTTCAACTGAACCGCCTTTATGCTTCCCGAACCTATATCAAGGCCAAGTAGCGACTTGGAACCAAATAACGATACCATAGAGATGTTATACCATAGCAAAAATTTCTTGTCAAGTGTTTTTTTTTATTTTCTTATAGCTACTTAAGAACTTATCTTAAAACTTAACTTTAAGTATTAGGACAACCAACAGGTATACTTAGGTTACATCGCCAAGGAGGGTACTCATCCTGATGTCTGTGCCCGTCACCGAACCAACCGCAACGAGTCTCCCGTGGGGGTCCTTCACCCTCACGTACCGCCCGGCCTGCTCCCCGTCTACCACCGAAGCCCACGCACAAGGCCCCACACCGGAGAGCGTCTGACCGTTTGTCAGCCTCCGCACCTCACCGAAACCCAACACCACCTCCTGCATGTGCCCCAGCACGTCATCGAGGCTGTGGCACCCCACCCCGGAGAAGTTCAACTCTCCCAGGTGCATCGCCCCGCCAACATCAAAGCACCCTACACGCATCCGCCTAAGACTTTCAACGTACCCACAGGTACCGATATCCCTTGCAATGTCGGCGCACAACGTCCGTATATAGACCCCCTTGGAGCACGACACCCGAAGCTCAACAGAGGGCAAGTGCAGTTGCGTCAACTCGATGCTGCCTATGCTTACACGCCTGGCACTTCGTTGCACCTCAAGACCGCTCCGTGCCTTCTTATACAGCGGCACCCCGCCTACCTTTATGGCGCTGTACATCGGCGGCGTCTGCATGATCTCACCCGTGTACCTCACCAGAACCTCCCCGATCTCCGAAGCCGTAAGAGGCGGCACCGGCATCTCAATAACCGGTACACCTTCTGCATCAAGCGTGTCCGTCTCCACACCGAGCCGCATTCGGACAACGTACTCCTTGTCCAATCCCACAAGGTAGTCCACGACCTTCGTGGCCCTGTCGCAGCAGACCAGGAGCACCCCCGTTGCCAGCGGATCAAGCGTGCCGGTGTGTCCCGTCTTTTTGAGACCAAGCTCCCGCCTGACTCTCTGGCAGACCGTATGCGACGTCAGCCCCGGCGGCTTGTCCACGGTTAACACTACATTCATGCTCAATGGTAGCATATGACAACGGCACTGTCAAGGAAGCAATTGCACGACAGGATTAACCGGTAGCCAGA
>NZ_JABXWD010000320.1 GCF_019173545.1 Candidatus Magnetobacterium casense
ATTGATAATAATATCCGTAGTCAGCTCATTATATATATGCCTGTTTGGTGTCCCGTATACAAGCGTTGATGGTATCTACAACAAGGCTCTCAGCCAAATGGAGGACAACCTGGAGTCCTTTGCAGAGTTGAAAAAGCAGCAGGTTATGAAATGGATTTGGGAGCGCAGGAATGATACAAAATTAGCGTCCGAATCATTTTATATCACAAGCAGAATAGAAAGACTGCTTACAAAGATACAAGACCCCGGTACCCACAATGACCTTGCAGAGAGACTCAACGGGGAGGCGGAGTACAGAGAACTGACACAGTACCTTGAAAAAATGCAGGCCGCTTATTATGGGCAATATGAAGAGATATACATCACCGATGCAGCATCGGGTACTATCATTGTATCGACCAATGCAGGCGAGGTTGGCAGTCATGCCCACATAAAATGGCAAAACGGCCGAGATTCGTTGAGCCTGGTAAAATCCGCCCATAGCAGCGGCATTGATCTTGTCATCTCCCACCCTCTAAATATCTGCGCAGAAGCCAACACCCCCTGTATGAGCAGTGGATTTATAATTTACACACATGTCAACGTTCAAAACATCTTTTCGTCTGTCCTTTATGCCGGTTCCGGGTTAGGTAAAACCGCCGAGGTGATACTTGTAGACAAAGACGTAAGAATACTTATGCCTCTGAAGCATCATCCTGCTGCCAATGTGCTGGAGTATCGGATTAACTCTGTCCATGACATATTGGCCGCACGTGGCAATGAGGGGCTGATAGAGGCTGTCGATTATCGTGGCAGACTTGTGTTGGCGGCCTTCAGGCATGTACTCGTCACGCCGGAGATGGGCATTGGCATGATAGTCAAGGTTGACAAGGCAGAGTTGATGGCCCCGGTGATGAGTTCGGTTGTCTCTGCGATATGGATAATGGTACTTGGAGTGTTCATGCTTATAGCGATTACGTATTTGATATCGTTAAAGGTGTCAAGGCCGGTAGTGGAACTTATCAAGGCGGCTGAGAGTATCAAAGATGGCGACTTGAGTACCCGTGTCCCTGTCAACGTCTCCGGAGACTTGCAGACACTTGTCAGTACATTTAATGAGATGTTGACAAACATTGAATATCAGCAAAAAGCCACAGAGGCAGTTACAAATGAACTGAGGTTATCTGAAGAACGGTACAGGACAATTTTAAGTACCTCCGTTGATGGCTTTTGGATAGTGAATTTTGAAAGGAGGTTAGTGTTTGTAAATGAGGCGTATTGCAACATGAGTGGATATAGTCAGGAAGATTTATTGCAAATGGGAATAAATGATCTTGAAGTAATAGAATCACCGGAAGACACACAGAGGCGTCTCATAAAGATAATGAACGACGGATGTGACCGTTTTGAAACCAAACACAGATGTAAAGATGGCAGCATTATTGATATTGATGCAAGTGTCAATTTTATAAAACGCGATAATGTAATGTTTGCATTCCTCAGAGACATAACAGAGCGTAAAAGGCTGGAACGACAACTGAGAGAGTTAAACATGAATCTCGAATCCATGGCAAAAGAGGAGACCACAAAGCGACAGATGCAAGAACAAATGCTTATACAGCAATCCAAGATGGCCTCCATGGGGGAGATGATAGGCGTAATCGCCCACCAGTGGAAGCAGCCGCTGAACTCGGTAGGGATAATCGTGCAGGATATCAGGGATGCCTGGCAGTTTGGTGAGATTGACGAACAATATGTAAACGAAATGATTGCCTCAACAATGTCGCAGGTCAATTTTATGGGCAAGACGATAGATGACTTCAGGAACTTCTTCAAGCCTTCCAAGCAAAAGGTCAGCTTTGACGTGAAAACTGCCATAGAGGACTTAATTTCGATGTTTAAACCAGTATTTAACAAAAACAACATAACAATCAACCTGCAGGTTGAACATTCCATAAGCCTCGTGACGGATGGATATCCCAATGAGCTTAAGCAGGTGATGCTCAATATCCTCAACAACTCAAAGGACGCAATTATCGCCAGTAGAGCCACAAGTGATGGCCTGATTGAGCTTAAAATAGCCAATGACGAATCCGGCGCTCGGATCGTAATCGTAATCAGGGACAATGGCGGCGGTATTGCAGCAGAGGTAATCGACAGGATATTTGAGCCGTACTTTACCACGAAGGGGTCAGAGGGTACGGGGATCGGTCTTTACATGTCAAAGACGATCATCGAAACCAACATGGGTGGAGGTCTGACGGTCAGAAACGTTGACGGTGGTGCGGAGTTTACAATAGTGCTCATGCGCTGTGATGCGGTGTAAGCATGGTAACAATAATGGTAAGGAGGATATATGCCTTTTGTTAAGATGATAAGACATGGACAAGTTACTTTGCCTAAGAGGTTTAGAAAACAATCAGGGCAGGGCAATTGCATTTGACCGGAAGAGATTCACATTACATTTGCTTCCCCGTAGATTCCGTAAGACTCTTCAGAGATACTACCTCCCCTCCGATGACCTCCCTGGCATCGCCGACGGTATAGAACGATCCCGTAACTACGACGAGATCACCTGCCTGGTGCAACGTCCGGGCCAACGCAAGGGCATCCTGCAACGAGTCAGTCGTGTGAAACGCCCCCTTCATCTGCGGCAACATGGCCTGCGCAATGGCAAGGAGATGCCCTGCCCTCTCTGCACGGGGATAGTTGGCCGACGTGAAGATGACCGTGTGTGCTACGGGCAGGATTGGCGCTATGATGTTGTCCTTGTCCTTGTCCGCCATTGTCCCGATGATGAGGATGATCCGCAGAAAGGGAGCCTTGCCCTGCGGGGTGAGAAAGACGTCCTTCAACGTTGCCGCAAGATGCCTCATGGCATCTGGATTGTGGGCGCCATCGAGCAAGACGGGTACGCCGGCGAAGGAGGTCATTTCACATCTGCCCGGCCACACAACGCCATTTAATGCCCGACGTAAGGTGCCCCCATCCCCGACAAGATGCCCCTTGCGGCTGAGTACCTCCCATGCCCTGATGGCACAGGCTGCGTTTTCGGCCTGATGGGCGCCAACCAACGGAACTTCCACCCCCCTGCAGGTGCCATGGCCGTGGTAATCAAGGGTCGTACCATCGACGCCGACCCTCACATCGGAGACATCAAAGTCCCTGCCGTAGACGTCAAGAGTGCTGCTATGGTTTTGGGCGACTGCCGTGATCACCCCAAGGGCAACCTCATCACGGCATGTCGTGATAACATTTACGCCTGGCTTTATTATTCCAGCCTTTTCGGCTGCGATTTCTGCTATGCTATTGCCCAGGAACTCCTTGTGGTCTTCGCTGATGGAGGTAATGACAGTCAACTGTGGCGTGATTATATTTGTGGCGTCGTAGCGTCCGCCCATGCCTGTCTCAAAGACGACCCACCGGACACCCTGGCGCTTGAAGTACACAAAGGCCATGGCCGTTACGAACTCAAAAAACGTTATCCGTATTTGATGATGTTCGCTCAACGCCTCCCGTATTTCCTGAGTCAGCGACACCACTTCTGCCTCGGAAATCTCCACGCCGTCAACGCGTATCCTTTCGGTGAAGCGCACGAGGTGCGGGGAGGTAAACAGCCCCGTCTTAAAGCCTTCTGCCCCGAGGATAGCCGCTATCATGGCAGAGGTTGACCCCTTGCCGTTAGTTCCGGCCACGTGCACGGAGTAAAACGCCTGCTGCGGTTGCCCCAGGACCTCCGCAACGGTTGAAATGTTGGCCAGGCCCAGCTTGATCCCGTGCTTCTGCAGGCCATACAGGTAGCCTATTGCTTTATTGTAGCTCACAATTTAAGTGTGCCTGTATTCAGTATACTGAAGATACGCACACTTAAATTGTGAGCTACAATAAAGCAATAGGCTACCTGTATGG
>NZ_JABXWD010000321.1 GCF_019173545.1 Candidatus Magnetobacterium casense
CAGTGAAGATAGAGACTGTAGACTACGATCCTTTTGCAGAAGACGGGCAACAGGTTGTTGAAGGAGGGCAACAAGGCACGACTCAACCTGTAGCCGATAATCAATCAAAGACTGGTTACAATATAGAGCTTGTTGACTACGACCCGTTTGCGACAACAACGCACGGTGAACAACCAGCCCTTGCCCCTAAGCAGGAGGAGCCAGGGCTGATATCCAAGGCGGTATCGGCTGTACGGCAATTACCGGCAGATGTATGGCAGAAGGGCGCCGAACTGGCGGAGGAGTACCTCCCTGAGTCAATAGCGCCTGCCGTTGGCGGCTATGCACGCAATGTAGCCATAGGACTAAAGCAGACGTTAGGAGGGCAGGAGCCTACACCAGAGGAGACACAGAAGGCAACGGAGGGGTTTAAACAGACGTTTGGTGAGTATGCCGATATCCCCGCTGGACTTTTAAGCGGGTACTCGGCCAACTACACCACTCAAATCCCTACGCCTGAAGATGCCGGCACTGGCCATAAGATAGCCTCCGGTGCCGCTCACATGTTTGGCATGGGACTCAACATCGCACAAGGCGGCCCGTTGCTGGGTGTCACAAAGGCTATCCCTTTTGCTCAGGGCCTTGCCAAGGCCGCTACGAAATGGGCGCCGTCTATTGTACAACGTGTCGCTACAACGGCTGCACCGGAAGCCATCACGTTTGGCTTGTACGAGGGCATTAGCAAACCGGACGAGGGCGAAACACGCATGGACAATGCACTACACGGGCTTGGTATGGGAGCCGCCTTTGGCGCAGGCAGGGGGCTGATGGTGGGTTTAGGCGCTAAGATGTCTCCGACCTTCGCAAGCGCACTGGCCAAGACGGAGCCGACACCGGCTATGTTGGGTCTTGCAAATGCAATCAGGTCAGGTGAAAAGTTGACCGCTAAGGGCATGGAGGCCGCTAAAGGGTTTAAACTCACACCAGGCGAAAAAACGGCGATAGGTATTTCTGACTGGGCCACTACGACATCACTGGGAGCGGCAGCCGGAGCAGTAGAACCGGCAGAGGACTGGCAGGAGCGATTAACTAATATCGGCACCGGAGCGGCCACGTTTGCCCTTGCACATGCAGCACACCCCAAATCATTTAGCTTCTTACGGCCACGGGCAACAGATGGCATGGACAAGGTGTGGGATGCAGCAGAGCAGGAAACACCCTTTGAGGAAAAGGTACGCACGTACACAGAGGCCGGTATGCCGGAACAAGAGGCCAACTTCAGGGCTGCTAAAGATGCAGGTTTGGATAATTACTTTGAGACAACGAAAGCAGACCTCAACACCGTAGAGGGGATACACAAGGCATTTGAGAACACGGGAGTGCCGCCGGATGTTATCTCACACTACTATGACTATACGACCGCAAAGACAGAAGCGGACAAAATGAGAGAGGCCGGCCAGACTGAGGACGAAATCAAGGCGCAACAAGGTGACAGGTACATCCCCCCTCCGCCGCCGCCACCTAAGCCGGAGCCGTTAAGCGATGTGCGTCAGGGGTTTGTTGATCAGGTCAAGGCTGGCAAGATTACAACCATGGACGCTGCCAATCACGCTTTTTGGAACACGGAAGACGAAGGGCTGAAGACCATCCTCGGTGGTATACTACAAAATCAAGACTTAGTTAATATTCTAAGGCAGCTCCCCATTATTGACAGGGAGGACATCGGGGGGGCAGCGGTGTATAGCTCCAACGACGCCACGCATGGGCAGCACATTGGCCTGCGGACAAGCGACATCACAAACAAGACTGATCTGTCGGCTATCATCGTTGAGGAGACCATACACGCCCTCGCAAATCGCAAGCTCACGACAGACGCTACATCGCTCAAAACAATCCGTGATCTGATGGACATTGCAAAGGGCACCCTCAAGGATGAGCATGTAGCAACTGTTGACAAGTTGTCTGAACTCCTTGCACAGCCACGGCCGGACATGGAAGCCGTAGCCAAGCTGCTTGAAGGGTTCGACGATAACAGACGGCAGATACTCTATGCCCTGAGTGACCCCCGTGAGTTCCTTGCCCATGCCATGAGCCGTAAGGGGTTTCAGGATTTCATAAGCAACATAAAATATGACAAGGGCGTTGGAGAGGCCAAAGAGGGTACGCTTTGGAACCGGTTCGTCACCTGGATAAATGACACACTGTTCCCTGGTAAGGATTACACCACGCTTCTGCACAAGACGCTGGAGACCGGAGCTAACATACTTGATATGCGTGCGCAAGAGCAGGCAGAGTTGGAGCGGGCATTCAGAGAAGAGCAGACGGAGTTTGCCGATAAGCAACAGACAGGGGCAGCTAAAGGGTCTGGCACGATTTTGTTTGAGAAGGATGCAGGTGGCCGGGTCATCCTCAATAATCAATACGCTGACAAGATAGGTGATATTCTTGTTCGTGCACAGGGCCAGCCGTGGTCTTTGACCGCCGAAGACAAGGCTATGCTCAGGGACTTTCAAGCCAAGACGGCGGATATAACCATTGAAACGCCGGTAGGGGCCACCGCTGAGAGGTTACAACAGATAAAGGACTATGCAGACACGCTTGATTATCGTGCTCAGGTTGGTAACGAAGAGAGCTATGCCCTTAAGTCCGAGGACAGGGAGAGGATAGCACAGTCACTAAAAGACAAGACAGCCTCCTTTCGGTCGCTTGAGCTAACGCCAGAGAACTGGAAGCAAGAGTTTGGAGATAGCCTGACAGTTGACACGCCCATCGGTCGGGTCAAGATGGGGGAGAATCAGTACGCTAAACTATTGGCCAAGAATAGAGGTAAACACTTTGGTCTGATAAAACCGACATTGACAGAACCACTGTACGTGTTGGAGAAAGCCAGCCCTGAACAAGGTGCTGAAAGAAATACTAAATACATATTCGTAAAAACTTTTATCGACGAAAACAAACAAACTAATTTCATGTCTGTTAGCATTCAACGAGAAGGACAAGAGATTGTCAGAATCTCATACCATAGAGGATTAAATGCTATTATCAAAGAAATCGAGGGGAGTAGGACACTATATGTTTCTGGTGCCAACGCCAAGGCAGCCGACTCTGCCCCGCTGGAGCGTCCTACTATTACAGGCGGGTCACTTGATACTTCTATTATACCACCCACCGGTGAACCTGTCAAGGGGCAGCGCCGGTTGTTTGAAAAACCGGAAGGAGAGGGTGAATCCTACGCCCTGAGCGTGCCGAAGGAAAACCGCCTGCCGCTGTCAGAGGATGACCGCAAGTTCTTTGACTCCCCCTTTGTTTGAGAAGGATGCAGGTGGCCGGGTCATCCTCAATAATCAATACGCTGACAAGATAGGTGATATCCTTGTCCGGTCTCAGAGTCAACCGTGGTCATTGACCGCTGAAGACAAGGCTATGCTCAGGGACTTTCAAGCCAAGACGGCGGATATCCAGATATCGACCCCGGTGGGCGCTACCACTGAGAGACTGCAACAGATGAAGGACTATGCAGACACGCTTGATTATCGTGCTCAGGCTGGTAACGAAGACAGCTATAGCCTCAAGTCTGAGAAGACGGAGAGGATAGCACAATCGCTTAAAGACAAGGCAGTCCCTTTTCGGTCGCTTGAGCTAACGCCGGAGAATTGGAGACAAGAGTTCGGAGATAGCCTGACAGTTGACACGCCCATCGGTCGGGTCAAGATGGGGGAGAATCAGTACGCTAAACTATTGGCCAAAAATAGGGGTAAACACTTTGGCCTGATAAAACCTACCTTGACTGAACCTTTGTAGGTAGTCATGCACGAGTAGTGGCGGCATGATTTTTATTTTTAGTGTTGTATTTGCTATAATACATTAGAAATTCATTTAAGGAGGCAGTACTTATGACTTGTATACA